>JAEZFJ010000473.1 GCA_023437755.1 Pseudomonadota bacterium | reverse complement strand
GCCCGGCGTTCCGATCAGCCTTCGGTGGCCTGGATGCGAGCAACCAGATCCTGCAATGCGGGATCGGTGACGTACTTCTCGTAGACTGGCTTCATCGCGTCGATGAAGGGCTGCTTGTCCACTTCGTTGATGGTGGCGCCAAGCGCTTCCACCGCAGCCTTGGACTCTTCCTCCTGGGCAGCCCAGAGCTCCCGCTGATAGGCCACCGACTCCTTGGCCGCTTCACGCATGGCGGCCTGGTCTTCAGGGGTCATGCCGTCCCAGACGATTTTCGACACCACCAGCACTTCGGGCACCATCAGGTGTTCGTCGAGCGAGTAGTATTTCGCCACTTCGGCATGGCCGGCAGTGTCATAGCTGGGATAATTGTTCTCGGCGCCGTCGATGACGCCGGTCTGGATGCCCGAATACACTTCACCATAGGGCATTGGCGTGGCGTTGCCGCCCAGGGCCGCGACCATGTCGACAAAGATGTCAGAGCCCATGACCCGGAACTTCATGCCCTGCATGTCATCGATCGTCTCGATCGGCTTCTGGCTGTTGTAGAACGAGCGCGCGCCGCCGTCGTAGAAGGCAAGGGCCACCACATCCACGGCCTCGAAGGCGGCGAGGATCTCTTCGCCGATCGGGCCGTCCAGCACGTTGTGGAAGTGCTCGGCAGAGCGGAAGATATAGGGAAGCTGGGTCACGGTCGCGGCAGGAACCTGCGTGCCGAAAGCGCCGATCGAGATGCGGTTGAGGTCGAGCACGCCGAATTGCGTCTGCTCGATGGTGTCGGCTTCCTGCCCGAGCTGGGCCGAGTGGAACACCTCTACGCTGTATCGGCCGTCCGTCTTTTCGGACAGCAGCTCGCCGAAATGCTTCACCGCTTCGACGGTTGGATAGCCGTCCGGGTGCGTATCCGACGAGCGCAAGACGGTCTGGGCGCTGACCCCCACCGTCATGAGGGAGGCAGCGACGAGCGCAGTCGCTGCCAGGCGTGGCAGATGGTACATGTTTGTCCTCCCAAAGGCCGCGGGCGGCCCATGCGGGCTTGTTCCCGCTGTGCTTGACGCCGGCTCCCGACGCCGCAAGGGCGGACGACAGTCCGGCCCCTGATGTCTAAACTGGTATGGAAGGGGGGAATTCTAGTCAACATACAATAACGCTGTATTTGTATGATGAGTCCGTCGCTTGTCGTGGAGCAATCGCCCCGCCACAATGGACCGAACACAGGGAATTGCGCATGTATCGGATCATCGTTGACGTCGAGGACATCGCACAGGCGCGGGTACTCATCGCCGCCCTGCGGGCACACGGCTTCCACCCTCTGGAGCCGGGTGATGGCGGACTTCCGGGTGTGCCGCGCCTGTTCAGCGGTGGCGGCACGCCAATCCAGGTGCCTGAAGAGGAGGCCAGCGATGCAACCGCATTGGCGCAAGCGCTGTTGCAACAGATGCGGGCCTCCCCCTAAATCGGCCACATTGCTACGTGCAGCGTATTGGCATGCGGGGAGCGGCGGTTGATACGGACGGGTCGGCTGGCTATAAGCTCGCCCCAAAGGTTAACCTTTCTTAAGACCTTCGAAGAGGCAGGAGCTCAGACGGATGACGACTTGGTGGCGAGGATCGATATCCGCAGCAGGAATTGCGGGGCTGGCCGTGGTGCTGGCGGCGTGCCAGTCGACCGGCACCAGCACGGCCAACCTCAACACCATCGGCGCACCGCAACAGTTGCAGCCGGTGCCGAACTCCACCGTGTCGCAGAACCAGCTGCCCGCCATCGGCGCAACTGGCACCCCTGCTCCGGGCCTTTCGGGCCAGCCGGTGCTCGGCGGGGTTCCGCCCACTCCGGCGGGTCAGCAGGTTGCGACCATTCAGAACCCGGGTGGCGGCACCACCCAGATGACCAACAACGGCTCGTTCGCAACCTTCGATTCCGCCGGCCAGCCCACCTCCATCTCGGTCAACACCGCCGCCGGTGTGCCGACTGGCCCTGAAGGCGTTTGGAATGTCACCGCGGCCGGTGCCACCTGCCGGCTCAACCTGCCGCTGACCTCCAAGACCGGCACCAGCTACTATCGCGCCTCGGCGCCGGGCTGCACCGTGTCGCAGCTGGCTTCGGTCACCGGCTGGCAGCAGGTCGGCTCGCAGCTGCAGCTCTATGATGAAAACGGCAACATCGCCGCTTTCCTCGCCCCCTCCGGCGGCCGCTATATCGGCACCATGGGCGGCGGCCAGCCGGTCTCCATGCAGCGCTAAAGAGTTCGGAGCCGGTCCTAGGACCGGCTCTTTCGTTGTTCCCCATCATCCACCGCTCCGCCCTCGGGCTTGACCCGGAGGCCGCTATCCGCCAAACGGCGGCTCCACAGACCTCATGGTGAGCTTGTTGAACCACGAGGTCGGTGACCCCGAGGTTTCGGCGTGCACGACCTCGTCCTTCGACCGGCTCAGGATGAGGTCTACTGAGATGCCTCAGGCGACGAATACCCCCGTCCGCGCGGCCTATGACGCGCTGGTGAGCCGCGGCGCCATCTCGGCCGACCCGGTACAACGCGACGCCGTTGCCGAACTCGACCGCGTGCTCGCCGACCTGACCGCCAGCAGGCCCTCCGGCTTCTTCGCCCGTCTGTTCGACAAGCCCGAGCCGGTGCGCGGCCTCTACCTTCATGGCGAGGTCGGGCGCGGCAAGACCATGCTGATGGACCTGTTCTTCGCCGCCGTTCCCCTGGCGGAGAAACGGCGCGTCCACTTCCACGAATTCATGGACGAGGTGCACGCCGGCATCGCCGCTTTCCGCAAGTCCGCCAAGGGCCGGGGTGACGACGCCGACCCGGTCGAGGCGGTGGTTCGTCCGATGCTCAAGGGCGGCCTGCGCCTGCTCTGCCTCGATGAATTCCACGTCCACGACATCACCAACGCCATGCTGCTCTACCGCTTGTTCGACAAGCTGTTTGCCGGCGGTGTCACCCTGGTCGCGACCTCCAATGTCGTGCCCGACGAACTCTACAAGGATGGGCTGAACCGCCAGCTCTTCCTGCCTTTTATCGAGCTGCTGAAACGGCGCACGGTGGTGGCCGGCCTGCCCGCCGAACAGGACTATCGGCGCCTGAAATTTGCCGGCCAGCACGTTTATGCCTTCGGCAGCGGGCCGGAGGTTCGCGCAGCCATGGACCGGCTCTGGCTCAGGATCACCGGGGGCGAGCCGGGACACCCGGCGACGGTGGAGAGCATCGGCCGACAGATCCGCGTTCCGCTCACCGCCATGGGCGCCGCCCGCTTCGGCTTCGCCGACCTGTGCGAGAAACCGCTCGGCACCCGCGACTTCGTGCGCATTGCCCACCAGTTCGATTCCATCATCATCGACGACGTGCCGCAGATGGATCGCACCCGATCCGACGCGGCGAAGCGCTTCATCCTCCTGATCGACTCCCTCTATGATCGCGGCGTCAAGCTCGGCGCCAGTTTCGCTGTTCCCCTCGACCAGCTCGGCACGGACGACCGCACCGCCTTCGAGTTCCAGCGCACCGTCTCGCGCCTGACCGAAATGCAGTCCGAGGAGTATCTGGAAAAGGCGCTGCGGGACTCGCTCGCCGACGCGCCCACCTGACCTTCGGCGGCAAGGGAGGGACCGATCTTTGCCCATCCGGCACCACCCCATCGCCCATCGGCAAGGGCAATCGGGCCGCTTAGACCAACGGTTCACTTGCCCGTCCTTCCTGACAGGGTTAAGAGGTGCGCCAATTCAACGCAGCGGGGATGGACTATGGCGCGCAGGAAGATTGCTCTCATCGGTGCGGGTCAGATCGGGGGCACGCTGGCGCTGCTCTCGGCACAGAAAGAGCTGGGCGACGTAGTCCTGTTCGACGTGGTGGATGGTGTGGGTGCCGGCAAGGCGCTCGACATCGCCCAGTCAGCCCCGACCCAGGGCTTCGATGTCTCGCTCAAGGGCACCTCGGCCTATGAGGACATCAAGGGCGCCGACGTGGTCATCGTCACCGCCGGCGTGCCGCGCAAGCCAGGCATGAGCCGCGACGACCTGCTCGAGATCAACCTCAAGGTGATGGAGCAGGTGGGCGCCGGCATCGCGAAATATGCCAAGGACGCCTTCGTCATCTGCATCACCAACCCGCTCGACGCGATGGTCTGGGCGCTGCAGAAGTTCTCCGGCCTGCCCACCAACAAGGTGATCGGCATGGCGGGCGTGCTCGACTCCTCCCGCTTTGTCCACTTCATCGCTGAAGAACTCGGCGTCTCCAGTGAAGACGTCTCCGCCTTCGTGCTCGGCGGCCACGGCGACACCATGGTGCCGCTCGCCCGCTACTCCACCGTTGCCGGCATTCCGCTCACCGACATCGTCAAGATGGGCT
>JAEZFJ010000468.1 GCA_023437755.1 Pseudomonadota bacterium | reverse complement strand
ATGCCCATGTCCATGCCGTTGCGGATGGCGTGGTAGAGGAACACCGAGTGCATTGCTTCGCGGACGGGCTCGTTGCCGCGGAACGAGAAGCTCAGGTTCGAGATGCCGCCCGAGATATGGACGTGCGGCAGCGTCTCGGTGATCTTCTTGGTCGCCTCGATGAAGTCGACGCCGTAATTGTTGTGCTCCTCGATGCCGGTGGCGATCGCGAACACGTTGGGGTCGAAGATGATGTCCTCGGGCGGGAATCCGACCTCTTCGGTGAGCAGCTTGTAGGCGCGGGTACAGATCTCGACCTTGCGCTCCATCGTGTCGGCCTGACCGGTCTCGTCGAACGCCATCACCACCACTGCGGCGCCATAGGCGCGCACCAGCCGTGCCTGTTGAAGGAAGGCGTCCTCGCCCTCCTTCATCGAGATGGAGTTCACCAGCGCCTTGCCCTGGACGCATTTCAGCCCGGCCTCGATGACCTCCCATTTGGAGGAGTCGATCATCAGCGGCACCTTGGCGATGTCGGGCTCCGCCGCCAGCAGGTTGAGGAAGTCGACCATCACCTGCTTGGAGTCGATCAGCCCCTCGTCCATGTTGATGTCGATGATCTGGGCGCCATTGCTGACCTGGTCCCGCGCCACATCCAGCGCTGCTGTGTAGTCACCCGCGGTGATCAGCTTGCGGAAGCGGGCCGAGCCCGTGACGTTGGTGCGCTCGCCCACATTGACGAACGGGATGTCGCCCGACAGCGTGAACGGCTCGAGGCCGGACAACCGCAGCAGCGGCTCCGCGTTGGGCACCGCCCGCGGCTTGTGCTTGCCGACGGCCTCGGCGACGGCCCGGATGTGATCCGGCGTCGAGCCGCAGCAGCCGCCGACGATGTTGAGCAGCCCCTCGCGGGCGAAGTCCTCCAGCTGACCTGCCATGGACTCGGGCGTCTGGTCGTAGGCGCCCATCTCGTTGGGCAGGCCGGCATTGGGGTAGGCGCAGATGAAGGTGTCCGCCACCCCCGACAGTTCGGTGATGTGGGCGCGCATCAGGTCGGCGCCGAGCGCGCAGTTGAGCCCGATGGTCAGCGGTCTGGCATGGCGCACCGAGTACCAGAAGGCGGTGGGCGTCTGGCCCGAGAGCGTACGCCCGGAAAGGTCGGTGATGGTCCCCGAGACCATGATCGGCACGTCGATGCCGCGTTCGGCGAACACACGCTGCGCGGCGAAGATGCCGGCCTTGGTGTTCAGCGTGTCGGTGATGGTCTCGAACAGCAGGAGGTCCGCACCGGCATCGACCAGTCCGCGGATCGCCTTACCATAGGCTTCCACAAGTTCATCGAAGCTGATCGAGCGATGACCGGGATTGTTGACGTCCGTAGACATCGACGAGGTCTTGTTGGTCGGGCCCAGGGCGCCGGCGACAAAGCGGCGGTGGCCGTCCTCGGCCTGGGCTCGCAAGGCGGCCCGCCGTGCCACAGCCACGCCCTGGAAGTTGATGTCGTAGACCGCCGACTCGGTCCCGTAATCCGCCTGTGCCACCGGGGTGGCCGAGAAGGTGTTGGTCTCTGCAATATCGGCGCCGGCCATGAAGTACTGGAAGTGGATCTCTTCCACCGCCTCGGGCCGGGTCAGCACCAGCAGGTCGTTGTTGCCCTGCAGCGGCCGGTTCCAGTCGCGGAAACGCTCGCCACGGAAATCCTCTTCCCCCAGCTTCAGCCGCTGCAGCATGGTGCCCATGGCCCCGTCGAGGACAAGGATGCGCTCGCCCATCGCTTTGGCCAGGGCAGCGCGAACTTCGGTCCAGTCGGGAAGGGTAGGGGCTGTCATGCTGATAACGTCCTGCTTCGTGGTCGCATAAAGATATCTTTATATCCGCACATGTTCAAGGCAGATGGCGGAAAACCTAGCGATCGAGCTTGTGCCGACAATGCAGTCCAAATGCCAGCAGCAGCGCTAACCATTCGTTCGCCTTAACCCCATCGAAACCAGAAAGCTGTTCCAGTGCAGCGGCTTCCATCCCGCTGAGGTATGGTGGAGGCAACTCCAGTATTGCGTACCAAAGAGATTGCCTGCCGTGACAGCATCCTGGCGCCGTGCCGCCCGCCTGCTCGCCCTAGCCGGGCTCCTTGCTCCGATCGTTGCCGCCTGTAGTGCGGGCGGTCTGGGACCCAAAGTCAACCGTGCCGCCTTCGGTTCCGAGTACGGTTCCGCCTCTCCGCGCGTCACCAACAACCCCAATCCGCCCAGGGGCGGCGGCCGCTATCAGGTGGGCAACCCCTACACAGTGGCTGGGCGCACCTACGTGCCGCAGGAAGACCCCGGTTATGTCGCAACCGGTGGCGCCTCCTGGTACGGCGCGGACTTCCACGGCCGCCGCACCGCCAATGGCGAGATCTTCTCCGCCAATGCCATCACCGGCGCCCATCCGACGCTGCCGCTGCCATCCTATGTTCGCGTGACGAACCAGGCGAATGGCCGCTCCATTATCGTCCGCGTGAACGATCGCGGACCCTACATGCCCGGGCGCATCATGGATCTGTCCTACCGGGCGGCTTCCATGCTCGGCTATGTCACCAAGGGCTCCACCAGCATAAAGGCCGAATATGTGGGGCCGGCGCCGCTCGAAGGCGACGACACCCGCATGCTGATGGCGAGCTATAGCGGCCCAGCCGATTTCGACACCGGCGCCGCCTACCGCACCGCCGACAACACCAACAGCCTTGCCGACATCGCCGGCAATTTCTTCGGTGGTCTGTTCTCCTACGCTGACACCACGCCGTTTCACGCCGAAACGGACATCGGCAGCGCCCAGGCCGCTGTCAACGCGATGGCGAGCGGCGACACTGGTCTGGGCAAGCTGAACTTGCCGCTCGGCGTGTTCGCCAGCGCCGACAACGCCGCTGGCGTGGCGCAGCAATTTGCCCTGCTTGGCTCGGTCGACGAAGAACGCATCGAGATCGATGGCCGCACCGCTACGCAGCTCACCATGACGCAGCTGAAGCCCGGCGCGACAAGAAGTGATGTAGAGGCTCTGGCCCATTCGCTTGGCCTTGGTGGTGCAAGGCTCTATTGATCGTTGAGGACTGAAGGGGGAGGCGTCGGTGAAGCGGTTCGGCATTCTTGCATTGGCTATGCTGGCGCTGGTCGCCCCGGCGCTCGCCCAGGTTGAGTTCGACACCCAGGCCAAGTTCGCCGTCCTCACCGATTTCGAATCCGGGACCGTGATTTTCCAGAAGGACGCCGACCAGCCCATGGA
>JAEZFJ010000463.1 GCA_023437755.1 Pseudomonadota bacterium | reverse complement strand
CACCGCCGAAATGCAGGCGCTGGCCGCCCTCTAGGTAAGAGCCCCGCCGTCAAGGCGCCGCCGCAGGAAACCAGCGAGTTGCAGCATTTGCTGCTGCAACTCGCTGGGCCCCATCTGTGGCAGAAGGCGTTCGAGCCTTTCCTGAAGCGCAGTTTCGGCTTGGGAGAAGGTGTTCCAGGCTGTTCCGGAAGGCATGTTCGCAGCCCCGAGCAGCAGAGCCTGGCGGCCATATTCGTGCGCGATGGCGCCGAAAGGTGGAGCTGCCGGTGTGTCTGGCAACTCGCACAGATAGAGGCGCAGGGCTGTCCGGAGGACGGCGCCCACCTCGTCCACCTCCTTGCGGATCGCCTCGGTGAGCACCGAGCCGCTGGCCGGCCCGTCGGCGAGGTAGCAGACGGAAGAGGCGAGCTCTGCGGTCCCTTCCTGAGTTTCCAGTGTGGCGACAGCCTCGTCCATGATCCGCCGCACCACGGTGCCTGCCGGTTCCACGGAGTGGACGGAGCCCACGCCGGTGCCGGCATAGAGAGCCATCTGCTCGAGCGCGCCAATGGTGGTCCGCAGTGGAGAGTCGGTGCTGAAGCGGGGGAGGGGACGACCGTCGTCATGGGCGACCACCGGATCGTGGGCAGCAGCGCTCGCCTCGATTGCGCTCTTCAGCACCCGCACTGCGGCGCCGGGCGGCCAGTTGACGTGGAAGGCGTGGGTGAGAACCGTGTCCTCGGCTTCCGCCTTCACCAGCCGGGCTTTGTGGTAGTCGTGGGCGAAGGATTCGCGGCTGGCCAGCAGGGCGGTGCCCAGCATCACGCCTGCCGCGCCCAGCGACAGCGCCGTGACGAGATCGGCGCCGGAAGAGAGCCCACCTGCGGCAACCACCGGCACCTCAACGGCGTCCACCATCTCCGGCAAGAGTACGCCCAGCCGCTGCGTGCCGCGGACGTGGCCGCCGGCTTCGCAGCCCTGGGCGATCAGGATGTCCACTCCGGCCTGCTCGGCCGCCACGGCTTCGTCCACGGAGCCAACCTGCCAGGCGACGCGGATGCCCGCTTGCTTCAGCGTCGCGATGGCGGCGGGGTCGAGATCCCAGAACATGCAGACCACCGGCACCGACAGCTCGATGCAGAGTGCGATCTGCTCCTGGAGCAGGGCAGGCGGCGTGGAGAAGGGGATGAGGTTGACGCCGAAAGGCTGGTGGCCATCGCGCCGGACCGCTTCCACTTCCCGGCGGATCAGCTCGACGGGTTCCCGCACCATGCCGAGAAAGCCGAACCCGCCGGCGGCGGCGACGGCCGACACCAGTTCGGACCGGGCGGGGCCGCCCATGCCGGCTGAGAGGATGGGGACGCGGCAGCCGAGCAGGGCGCAGAGCTTGGCGCTGGCCGGCGTCCTCATGATCTTGTGTCCGCCCACGTCGTTCCAAGCCGGGCCGAAATCGCTATGGTCCCCTGCATGTCCTCTCCCCTGCAGTCTTGTTTGGCGCCTCAGGTGGCCAATTCATCCTGCCCCAAGCCAGGCGAGGATGATAGGTCGACGCACGATGGACAGGATTTTGAGACGGTGCTTGCGGCCGCTCGCGCCTGCCAAATCTGTGCGGACCGGTTGCCTGCTGATCATCGGCCATGCCCCTTATCAAGGCACATGTGAGTGCCTTCCCTGGGACGACCAGAGCGGCCAGCGGCTGCGCGACTGGATTGGCCTTTTTCGAGGCACAGTTCTGTGGTCTGGCAGCGGTGGCCACCGCTCCGGGGGGGTGTGTTATCCCGGTGCTGTCCGTGGAGGCGGGGACAACAACCCGCCAGTGCCAGCCTGCGCTCCGCTGTGGCCGCCCCAGTCGCTCCGAAGTGCCCTCTCAGGTGCGGATCTGCCTTTGGGCCTTTGCGGTGGATGATGGGATCGCGGCGATGATTCCGAAGCTCAGAATGGCGAGAATTGTGGCCGGCCCCGTGGTCCAGCGCAGGTCCGGCGCCAAGAGGTCGAACGCGGCGCGCACTGCCACGGAGAGTTGAAGCAAGCAGAGCGGCAGGTACATGGCGTGACGGTAGACCGGACGCCATCCGCCTACCGCGGGAAGAATGATCAGCACATGTCCCATGATCATCGACATAGCGAAGCCGATGCCGATGGCGTGGATTGACACATCGCGCATCTGCGGCAGGGTCGGCTCAGCCGCCATCGCCAAGCCTGCCACGGAGAGCCAGACGTGACCGCAGATGATGGCCGTTGCCATGAAGGCAGTCTGCCCTCCAGCGGCCAACCTGTGGCGTGCCACGTCGTTTAGGGCGAGCCAAGCGGCCATGCTGAGCAGCGCCGAAGCAAGCGTCAGGCCGGAGTCCAGCGCTCGAACGGCTGGGCAGGCACCGATAAGGACGAAGCCGGCAACCAGCAGGAAGGCGGCGGCACTGGTGCGGCCTGTGCCAACCATGCGGCTGAGTTCCAGCCGCTCGGCGGATACCGTGAGGACCAGGAAGGCGAGCCACAGGGGCGTAGCGAGCACGGGGCTACCAAGAACGGCCATGACTGCAGTGCCTGCCAGCAGGGCTCCCGCGCCAAAGAGCAACGCCAGGTTAAAGACCGCCGCCTGCAGCCACAGGACCCACATCGACATCGCGACGAAAATTGCCGCCGAGAATAGCAGCAACAGCATTCCTGCCGGCTGCCCCAGGAGCAGCATCGCACTCCCCGCGGCCGATAAAGCCGGAGCGGCGAACCATACCGGCTGACCGAGCGCGACGGCGCGCTCCAGCGGCACCAGTGTACCGAAGAAGCCGTGCATCATCAGCAAGCCATGCAGGTCGACGGGAGTTTCAAGGAAGGGCAGAGCCGCGCCGAACCGAAGCAGGCCGCCATAAAGTCCCGCCACCGCCGTTGCGGCAGTGGCGGCGAGAAGCGCGCGAGGAACGAGCTTCGGCGGCATCGATCAGGCCGCGGTACGGGTAACCCGGACCTGCCACACGTCGGGACCCTGCTGCTCGAAGACCCAGTCGAAGGTGCCAGGATATTCGGCACTGAACTGGTACCAGAGGGGCTTCGGATCGTGATCGTTGACGATCACGAAAGCATCGCCCTGACCGAGGTTCTCGAAAGCGGTAAAGATCATGGGATGGCGCATTCGCGGCGCTATTACTCGCACGTCGATAACGGTGTCGGTAGACTGGCAGTCGCTGCACATGGTCAGTTTCCTTTGGATGGACGCCCAAGCGCCTCGCGCCCGGCATCGGTAATGAAGTCCGGGTTCCAGGGAGGATCCCAGACCAGTTCCACATCCACCCGAGCGGCCTCGGGGAAGCACTCGCTGACCCGCAACCGCACGTCCTCGATGACCATCGCTCCCATCGGACAGGCCCTGCTGGTGAGGGTCATTCTGACCTCGACATGCTCGCTGGTCCTGCGCGCCAGATACACCAGCCCTAGATCGACAATATTGACGCCGATCTCCGGGTCGAGCACGCCCCTGAGACATGCCGCCAGACTCGGATCGATGCCCTCGTCATCATCGGGTGCGTCCGCCGCTCGAGTGGACGCCGTTTTCTCGACCAGATCTGGTGGCGGTTCTTTGATGCCGCGCAAGGAAGGGCGCTTTCCTTGCCATGCGGCCAGCGGTGACATTGCGGCCACCAGTCTGGTGAAACGGCTCATGACAGTAGCACCGTTGTGTTTGGCATCGTGCAGTACGCAGGTCCCCGAAGCGAGGCTGCGCTATGCCGGTGAATGGACGAGACTTACGAGAGGGAGGGCGGTGGCGCTGAGGCCCAGGCGGGTAGCTCAGCCATACGATCCACAGC
>JAEZFJ010000435.1 GCA_023437755.1 Pseudomonadota bacterium | reverse complement strand
AGCACCTCGATCTCGGCCTGCAGGGCCCCGGTCGCCTTGATGGCCTGGAGGATGGCGATCAGGTCGCGCGGGCCGATGCCGAGGGCATTGAGCCCATCCACCAGTTCCTGCAGCGTTACCGATTCCTGCACCACCTGCAGCGCCGTCTCGGACAGGTTGGCGTTGAGGTTGGTGTTCGGCTCGACGGCGGTGACGCCGAAGCTCAGCGGATTGGGCTGCACCACTTCAGGGTTCTCGGCGATGGTCACGGTCAGGTTCGACTGGGCCACGGCCACGCTCGAAACGCGCACATCCTTGCCCATGACGATGATGCCGGAGTTCTCGTCGATGACGATCTTGGCCTGCTGGTCGGTCTGGACCAGCAACTGCTCGATATCGGTCAGCAGGTCGACGATGTTGCCGTTGAAGCCGCGGGGCAGTGTCAGCCGCACCGTGGCCGGATCTTCCGGCGTCGCAGTCGGCGCGCCGATGAAATCGTTGACGGCGAGCGCGATGCGGCGCGCCGTGGTGAGGTCCGGATTGCGCAGGGCCAGCCGCAGCGTGGTCAGGGCGCCGAGCTGGAAGCCGATTTCCTGCTCGATCAGGGCGCCGCTCGAAATCCGGCCGGTGGTCGGCACGCCCGAGATGATCTCGGCGGCGTCGCCCTGGGCCTTGAAGCCATTGATCAGCACCGGACCCTGGGCGATGGCATAGACCTGCCCGTCGGCGCCGACCAGCGGCGTCACCAGGAGCGTGCCGCCCTGGAGGCTGTCGGCATCGCCCAGCGCTGCCACCGATACGTCGATGCGCGAGCCCTGCGTGGCGAAGGGCGGCAAATTGGCCGTGACCATCACCGCGGCCACATTGGCAGTGCGCACGTTCTCGCCGGCGGTGTTGACGCCCAGCCGCTCCAGCATGGATTGCAGCGACTGCTTGGTGAAAGGCGAGTTGTTGAGGCTGTCGCCGGTGCCGTTGAGGCCGACCACGAGCCCGTAGCCGACAAGCTGGTTCTCGCGGATGCCCTCGACGTCGACGATGTCCTTGATCCGAGCCGCCGCCGCATAGGTCGGGGTGGCAGAGGGCAGGGTCAGCAGGACGCCCGTGAGGGCGCCTGCGAGCCATCGTGTCCAGCGTGGTGCGATCATCGCTCAATCCCGTTGCGGCCGGGGTGCGGCCATCTCGCGAATGGTAATGCGAAATCCGTGCCAGACGTGCCAAGTGCCTGATCCGACTAGAACTATGCGCGCTTGTGCCGGCTCTGCACCTGGCCCTGAGGCAGTTCTTGCCGGGCTCGTTAAGCCGGTGTTAACCAGCGGCGGCAGATTTTGCCGGGGTCGTTGTTTCCGTCTGCCGAGTCCCGCTTGCGCATCGAGTCCACCCATCGCAGCACTGCCGCCGGTAAGTCCGGTGCCGCCGGCCGCAGTGGTGCCTCGGCTGCGTTCGTGCCGGCGGGAGCCGAAGGGCCGGCGCGCACCGCACCTGCGAGCCCCGCGGCACCGGTTGCCGCGCTCGATGCCATCCTGGCGCTGCAGTCGGTTGGCGATCCGCTGACCGCCAGGCGCAAGGCGGTGCGTCGCGGCCATGACCTGCTCGACGAGCTCGACGCCATGAAGGCCGACCTGCTGGTGGGGCGCGTCAGCCCCGGCCGACTCGATGCCATGATGACGATGGTCACCACCCTGCGCGAGCGCAGCGATCCCGAGCTCGACGCCCTGCTCGACGAGATCGAACTGCGCGTGGCGGTGGAACTTGCCAAGCACGGCCGCTACGTCGGCGCCTGAGCCGGTTCATCAAAATGTTGTCAGTCATCGGCTATGCGCCTGACTGGCCGTGGCTTTCCCGCATTAATCGCCAATGCTCTCTGTGCTTGCGGGGGGTCGCCTGGGGGCCTATAAGGCGCCGCGAGGGGCGTATGGGAGTCGAATCCATTCATGTCTTCTGTTGAAGCGACGGAATACCGGCCGAGTGAAGACGAGCCGTTTATGAATCCGCGCCAGCGGGAATACTTCCGGAACAAGCTTATGAACTGGAAGGACGAGATTTTGCGGGAAAGCCGCATGACTCTCGAAAACCTCCAGGAAGAATCGCAGAACCACCCGGACATGGCTGACCGGGCCAGCTCGGAGAGCGACCGCTCGCTGGAACTTCGGACACGGGACCGCCAGCGCAAGCTGATCGCGAAGATCGACGCGGCTCTCAAGCGCATCGAGGATGGCACCTACGGCTATTGCGAGGAAACCGGCGACCCCATCGGCATTGCGCGGCTCGACGCCCGTCCCACTGCAACGCTGAGCCTCGAGGCCCAGGAGATGCACGAGCGGCGCGAAAAGGTCTATCGCGACGAGTAGCGGATTGAATCCACGAAACGAAGCAAGCCCGCGTCGCCGCGGGCTTTTTTGTTGCTGGCTCCGGTAGGCTCAGAAGCCGAACACGGTGGTGATGCCGGCGTCGTCGCCGTCCTGCAGGCACTGGCCGTTGGTGTTCTCACCGAACTGGAACAGGCCGCAGCTATTGTTGTTGCCGTTCTGCTCGATGGTACCGTTGTGGCCGTCGCCATCCTGGAAGACCACGCCGTGGTTGCCGGAGCCGTTCTGGGCGATGCCGGCCGAATTGCCATTGCCGTTCTGGTAGGCGTTGGCGCCCGTGGCGGACATGCCCTGCACCAGCGAGAACATCTTGAGCCCGAGGCCCAGCGCCTGCTTCTGGTCGGGATCGGTGGGGCTGAAGCCGATGGAGATCTGGCCACCGGCGGTAGCCGGGGCGGCGAAGCTGGTGACGCCGATCAGCGCGGCGGCGGCAAGGGCGGCGATGGTCTTGGTGAAGCGGGTGGTCATTCTGGTCTCCTCTGTTCATGGGCCGGACCATTCCGGCTGGTGATGGAGAGACCCTAGCGTCAGCTGGCTGAACTGCTCCGGAGCGGTGCATTCAGATTTGGTTCACGCCCGTTCATCCTCCTGAACAAAGCAAAAGCCCCGGCACGGGAAGTGCCGGGGCTTTTCAGGGATGAACCAGTGGCTCAGAGCTGGCGCACCAGCTCCTGGCTGCAGTCGAAAGTCTTGCCGGCGGCCGAGACGGTGAACTCCACCTGGTAGCCGGCGTCGGCATTGAGGGTGACGCGGCCCAGCGTCGTCTCTTGGCCGGCAGCGGCGGTGAAGGCGCCGCCCTGACTGATGCTGGATGAGCCGCCGCCACCGCTCGAGCGGAGGCTGAAGCGGTATTCACCGCTGACTGCGATGGGGCTGACCAGTGCCCCCTGGATCTGCAGCATGCCGCCATTGCGGTCGGCGGCGATGCCGCAGGAAAAGCCATCGGGCGATTGGGTGGCGCTGGCGCCGGCGAGGCCGAGGGCGCCGAGACCAAGAAGGGTGGCGAGCCTCAGAACGGGATGGATCATGATGTCCTCTTGGCAAACGGGGATGCAGGGGGCGGAGCGTTCAGGGGCGCTCCGCCGCTCGCGATCCGGTTACGGGCAGGCCTGGACGAAGGCGCTGACATTGCCCGAGCCATGCTGGACGACATTGGCGTCGCAGCCATCGCCCACCTGCACGCCGGCGGCGACGTTGCCGTTGCCGTCCTGGGTCAGCACGGCATTGTGGTTGTCGCCGAACTGGCCGACGCCAGCCTGGTTGTTCCAGCCGTCCTGCCAGACGTCGCCGGTGTTGTTGTTGCCCTGCTGGCCGATGGCGGAGGTGTTGTTGCCGCCGAACTGCTGGCTGATGGCCTTGTTCCACCAGCCGGTCTGCTTGGTGCCGAACTTGTTGTTCCAGCCGGCCTGGCTGCCGCCGACCTCGTTGCCGAAGCCGGTCTGGTCGATGAAGATGTCGTTGGCGCTGGCCGGAACGGCGGCCGAGGCGATGGCGATGGCGGTGATGGCAGTTGCGATGACAGTGCGGATCATTTCAGGTCTCCTTGTGCTGGCGGCCCCTCTGGCCGCTGTTGATGCACAAGGGTTAGCGCTGTGATCCGGAACCGGCGCTGAAGCGGACCTTCAGCTTCGGTTCATCGGCTGAGGTACCGCTGCTTCAGATGCGCCTTGAAGTGGTCGGCGTTGAGCGGCTCGCCGGTGGCGCGGGTAATCAGCTCCGGCGTCGACCAGCGCGAGCCCTGCGACCAGATGCGGTCCGCCCGCCAGCCATTGATGGCCGCGAAGTCGCCGCGCCGCATCTGCTCGCGCGCCTCCGGCACGTCCTTCTCCAGCGCCGCCCATTGCTGCGCTGCGATCATCGCGCCAAGCGTGTAGCTCGGAAAATAGCCGAACGAGCCGGCCGGCCAGTGGACGTCCTGCATCGGACCGTCCTTCATGTTGTCGATGGTCGAGATGCCGAGGTACTCGGTCATCTTGGCATCCCAGGCTTCGGGGATCTGGCTCGCCTCGAGCTTGCCGGCGACAAGGTCCTGCTCCAGTTCGTAGCGCAGGATCACGTGCAGCGGGTAGGTGACCTCGTCGGCGTCGACGCGGATATAACCGCGCTCGACGTGGTTCACCTCGTTGAGAATGTCGGGGATGTCCCAGCCGGGAATGGCGTCGTCACCCAGATGCAGTTGGACCAGCGGCAGCAGGAACTCCCAGAACTCGGGGCTGCGTGCCAGTTGCATTTCGACGAACAGCGACTGCGACTCGTGGATGCCCATGCCGCGAGCCTTGCCGATCGGCCAGTGCGACCATTCCTTCTCCAGCCCCTGCTCGTAGAGTGCGTGTCCCGTCTCGTGCAGCACGCCCATGAGCGAGCTCAGGAACTCGTCGGTGCGATACCGCGTGGTCATGCGCACGTCGCTCGGCACGCCGCCGCAGAAGGGGTGGTGCGAGACGGCCAGGGAGCCATGAGTGAAGTCGAACCCGACGGCGCGCATGGCGGCCAGCCCCAGCTCGCGCTGCTTTTCGATCGGGTAGGGCGGATTGAGCGACTTGCGCGGTCGTGCCGCCAGGCGCCGCTCCTGTGCCGCCAGCGCTTCGGGCACGAAGCCCTTGAGGAAGGTCTTGAGGTCCCCGAAGGTCACGTCGAGGTCGGCTGTACGGTTGCCGGGGTCGTATTGATCCATGAGCGCGTCGTAAGGGGCGAGCCCTGATGCTTCCGCCCGCAACTGTGCTTCCTCGCGCACCAGCGCGACGACGCCTTCGAGCTCCGGCAGGAAAGTGTCCCAGTCTCCGCTCGGTCGCAGTTCACGCCACAACTGCTCGCTGCGCATGGTCGCGGCGGTGCGGCGCTCGATGAACTCGGTCGGCAGGCAGGTGAGATTGCGGTAGTTTCGCTCGAATTCTCCGAGCGCCAGCTGCTGATCCTCGGAAGCCGATTCCGCCTTTGCCGCTTCGATCCAGTCGGCAACCGCCGGAGCCGACGCCTCCGCATGGTACATGCCGGCCAGCGTCGCCATGGCTTCCGCACGCTTGTGGCCGCCACCCACCGCCATGTGCGTCGCCTCGTCGGCGCCAAGAATGGAGAGGGCGTGTTCCAGCGCCTCGAGACGGTGACCGAGCGCGTCGAGCTTGGCAAAGGACATGGCGTAGAGACTCCTGGTTGGCGACGTTCCTTCCACAGAAGTTCCGCCGCTGCCAAGCCCCGCCTTTGCCCAGCGGATCTACTTGTCGGTCTTGTCGCTCTTCCAGGCGGTCCAGGCGCTGCCTAGCGCGACGCCGATACCCACGCCGATGGCTATGCCCACCCCGATATTGTCCATGATGGCGCCAATCGTGACCCCGATGGCGACGCCGATGGCGATGCCGGTGCCGATGTTCATGACTTGCCTCCGCTTGCGGGCTGCAACATTGCGATGCCGCGCCGGGTTCCCGCAACGGGGAAGAGGCGCAGCCGGGGAAGCTGCGCCTCTGGGAAGAGCCGCAGCCGGGGAAGCTGCGCCTCTGGGAAGAGCCGGTCTCGGTTCTGGAGCCGGCCGGCGGCGGCCGTTCTGGCTTGCCGCTGGGGAAGCCTGCTGCGCCTTGGGGAAGGCGCAGCGGGGAGGGGGATCAGAAGGGCAGGATGGCGTCGGCGATCTGCTGGCCGTAGCGGGGCTGCTGCACATTGGTGATCTGGCCGCGGCCGCCATAGGAGATGCGGGCTTCGGCGATCTTGTGCGAGGGAATGGTGTTGTTGGCCTGGATGTCCGACGGGCGCACGATGCCGGCCAGGATAAGGTCGCGAACCTCGAAGTTCACCCGCACTTCCTGCCGGCCTTCGATCACCAGGTTGCCGTTGGGCAGCACCTGGGTCACCACCGCGGCGACCGAGGTCTCGAGGCTTTCCTTGCGGTTCACCGAGCCGTTGCCGGTGTGCTGCATTCCCGAGGTGAAGTCCACCGCCTTGGAGGGGTCGATGGCGCCGGCGGTGACATTGTCCACCACCGTGCCGAGGATGCCTCCCATGCCGGCGGTGTTGTTCGATGACCGCCCCGACTGGGTCGAGTTGTCCATCTGCGCGCTGTCGTCGATGGTGACGATCACCGTGAGGATGTCGCCAACCCTGTGGGCGCGCTCGTCCTTGAAGAAGCCCTTGGCCGAGGTGCGGTAGAGCGAGTTGGGTGCATAGGTGTCGGCGATCGGCTCCGGCATCGGCATGTGCACAGGCTGGTAGCCGGCCGTGGTGGTGGGGTCCTGGATTGCGGTGAGCGTCGGCGCCTGACCCACTTCGGCGAGGCGGTCCATGGTGCTGCAGGCGGCCAGGCTGGCGCTGAGGGCGACCAGGGCAAGGAGCTTGTGGAAGGTCATCGGTATTCTCCTAGAGGCCGGCCAGGGTGAGCGGCTCGGCGCTCACTTCCACGGCTCCGGCAGCAATCGCGGTTGCGGTGATCACCCGCTTGGACATCAGGTTGAGGACTTGCAGCGCACCGCCGGTGGACGCGCCAGTGATCGCCTGACCCTTGACGCTCAGCGTCATCGGTCCCTTGCGGAAATAGATGGTGACGAGCTCGTTCTTGCCGATCAGCTGCGGCTCCGCCACGTCGGAGGCCTTGAGCAGCATGCCTTCGCGGCTCTGGCGGGTCAGTGCCTTGCCCACGAGGTCGTCCAGCCCGGCGACCCCGACGCTCTCGGCATAGCGCAGCGGCACGGGGCGCATCTCGACATCGGCCGGGCCCAGAACCGCGCCGGCGGGCAGGGTGGTCTTGAGGTGCGGCACCTCGACGATCATTTCGATGGTGCCGGACAGATCGAGCGGCTGTTCCACGCCGGCGATCGCGATGCGGGCAGTGAAAACGCCGGAACCCGGCATGTAGCGCAGGCTGGTGACGCTGGCCGGTTGCTCCACCGCGTCGGCATTGATCGGAGCGATGGTGCGGTCGAAGCGGGTGTCAGCGCTCATGCCAGCGGCCAGGATACCGCGGGACTTGAGGTCTGCGGCGATCACCTCGGCGAGAACCACCTCGTCGACCACCGCGGCCGCACGCGACACACTGACCGCCACGAGGCTGTTGCTGTCGAATGCGGTGATCCCGACGCGGCTCGCCGCCGCGCGGACATCGGCGAGCGGCACGGTGCCGGTGGTGCCCGGGCGCGGAGCGCGGAACAGCGGCTGCTCGGCGATGAGGTCGGCCTCGCCGAACATGTCGCCGACGGTGACGATCGGGCCGGTGACCACGACATTGCCCTTTAGTACGGGGTCGGCAGCGGCGGCGCCGCACAGAAGGCTCGAGATCAGCAGGGCGAGGGTGAAGCGCTTCATGTTTAGCCTCCTCAGCGCAGCTGGCTCGTGGCCTGCATCATCTGGTCGGCGCCGGAGATGACGCGGGCGTTCATCTCGTAGGCACGCTGGGCCGCGATCAGGTCGGCGATCTCGGTGACCGAGTTGACGTTGGCCATTTCTAGGTAATTCTGCAGCAGGTTGCCGGTGCCTTCGGCATTGGGCACGCCGACCTGGGCCGGGCCGCTCGCGGCCGTTTCCAGGAACAGGTTGTCACCCATCGACTCGAGGCCGGACTTGTTGACGAACCGGGCGAGCTGCAACTGGCCGATCTGGGTCGGCATGGTATCGGCGTCGATATAGGCGGAGACCACGCCGTCCGGCGAAATCGCGATCGAGGTGGCGTTGCCGGGATCGTTGATGCCGGGATCGATCGGGTAGCCTGCCGAGGTCACCAGCATCCCCTCCGGGTCGCGCTCCAGCGAGCCGTCGCGGGTATAGGCGGTGCGGCCGTCGGGCAGCTGCACCATGAAGAAGCCTTCGCCGCGGATGGCGACGTCGAGCTCGCGCTCGGTGACGTTGACGCTGCCCTGGCTCATCACCCGTGGGGTGGAGACGGTGCGCACGCC
>JAEZFJ010000402.1 GCA_023437755.1 Pseudomonadota bacterium | reverse complement strand
GGTCGGGGCTGCTGCTGCCGACTGATCACGGCCGGCGCGGGCAGGCGCTGCAGTGGCTGATATGGCAGGCGACCGAGCTCAACCCGACCTGGGGCTATGCGGTCAACGCCCGTATCCGCAACACGCCCGGTTATGACGATCCCGCCAAGGTGCGGGAGTCGATCGACCGCTGGGGGGCGAAGATGCAGATCCTCGAGGCGCATATGGCAACGGGCCGGGAGTTTGTCGGCGACGCATTTTCGGTCGCCGACATAGCCCTGGGACTGTCAATCCACCGCTGGTATGCCGTTCCGGATGTGAAGCCCGATTTCCCAGCGCTGTCGGCGTATTACATGCGCCTCAGGGAGCGGCCTGCAGGCGCGAGGTGGATGGGGGCGGAGACGCCCTAGGCTCCCCGGCCGGTGAGCCGGGGGCCAGTATGAGATCTCAGGATGAGTCCCCGCTTTCGCGGGGATGACACCGAGAGTGTTGCGTTTCCCTCTACTCACACTCTTCGCTGGAGGACTGGCAGGGGTCGGTGTGGGTGTCCGGTTTCAGCAGGGCAGCGGTCCTGGCGAGGTTGAGGAACTCGCTGCGGTAGCCGCCCGCGTCCTCGCCACGAGCGCCGCGGGCAAGGTCGATGACGCCGTCCCAGCTCATGCCGGCATGAATGCTGCCCCGCAGCTTCTGGCCGAAGGCGGCGACTGCGGCGGCGAAGCGGAAGTCCTCGCCGACGGCGTCCACATCGGTGGCGACCAGATCGGGGGTGATCGGCTGCTCGAGCAACTGGCTGGTGGTCTCGCCCGGCTGCTTGTAGCGGATGCGGAGGAAGGCGATCTCGTCGCTCGCCGCAGCCACGGGCGTAGCCTCGGTGCCGTAGCGAAGCGGATCGACCAGCGCCGCGTCGGATCCGGCGGGGGTGATCTCGTAGATGGCCGTGCCCGTATGGCCGGCGCCGATGTCACCGGCATCCACCTTGTCGTTGTTGAAGTCCTCGCGGTTGAGCGCGCGGGTCTCGTAGCCGATCAGCCGGTACTCGGAGACGACGGCAGGGTTGAACTCCAACTGGATCTTCACGTCCTGGGCGATGGTCTGCAAGGTGCCGCCGATCTCTTCCACCAGCACCTTGCGGGCCTCGCTTAAGCTCGAGATGTAGCTGGCATTGCCGTTGCCGTTCTGGGCCAGCGCCTGCATGGTATCGTCGCCCAGATTGCCCTGGCCGAAGCCGAGCACCGACAGGCTCACCCGATCGCGGCGGGCGGCGATGAACCGCTCCAGCTCTTCGGGGTCCTCGATGCCGACGTTGAAGTCGCCGTCGGTCGCCAGGATGACGCGATTGACGCCGCCCTGCACCAGATTGTCCTCGGCCAGCCGGTAGGCCAGCTCGATCCCCTCGGCACCTGCCGTGGATCCGCCGGCCCAAAGACCATCGAGGGCGGCGAGGATCGTCGCCCGCTCGGTGGCGCGGGTCGGCTCCAGCACCACACCTGCCGAGCCGGCATAGGCGACGATCGAGATGGTGTCGTTGTCCGACAGCTGTTCCACCAGCAGCGAGAAGGCGCGCTTGAGCAGCGGCAGCTTGTCAGCCTCGTCCATGGAGCCGGAGGTATCGATCAGGAAGACGAGATTGCTCGGACGATCCTCAGTCACCGGCGGCTCGTAGCCCTTGATGCCGATATGGATCAGCTGCGTGGCCGGGTTCCATGGCGTGGGGTAAACCGCAAGGGAGGGCCGGAACGGAACCTCGGCACTCTCCGGGGCAGGGTAGTCATAGGGGAAGTAGTTGATCAGCTCTTCCACCCGCACCGCGTCGGGTTCGGGCACCATGCCGTCCTCGAGCATGCGACGGACATAGGAATAGCTCGCCGTGTCGACGTCGACGGAGAAGGTCGAGACCGGTTCTTCGGCAACGAGCTTGAGCCGCTGCTCGTCGAAGCTGGTGAAGCTGTCGCCGGACGGCTCGACCGGCGCCATGAGGTCGGCACTCCGAGCCACACCACCCAGCGGCGCACCCGACGGTGCGGGCATCGCGGTCGTCATGCTCTGCGGGGCAATCTCGCTTTCCATCAGCACCGGTAGTGGTGGCGGCGCGGCCTCACTGATCTCGGCCGTGCTGGCGGCATCCGCCGCCGGCTCGGGTGCCCGCGGCTGCACCTTGGCGGGCGCCGGCTGGGCGGGCACCCGGGCAACTTCCTCGCGCACCGGCTGCGGCGCGACCACCGCATCGGCGGGGCTGAGCGCGGTGGTGGAATAAAGCTGCCAGCCGAGCGGCAGGAGCAGCAGGGCGATGGCGGCGGTGCCGACCGGAATACGCATGTCCATGATCGAAATCCCTCTGAAGGACGAAACGATGGACATGAGACGGCGGCGCCATCCGGCAGCTTTGGTGGCAGGTGCGATTTTCCTTGCCTGCTCCGCCTCGAAGGCGGCGCGGGCAGCAGCAAGGGCGGCGGCACGGGCATTCGGGCGCGGCGGCGGCGGTTCGAACCCGGCCAGTTGGCGAAGCGGATCGTCGGGATGTCCGGTGCTCATAGGAGCCCCCTTAGGGTCTTGCGCGCCGCGTGCACATGATAGGAAACCGTCGCCTCCTTGATGCCCATAACCTGGGCCGCATCGGCGTGACTGAGTTCTTCGGCATAGACCAGCAACACGGCGTCGCGCTGCTGCTCCGGCAATTGCCGCACAGCGGCCCACAACTGCCGCCCGGTGGCGGAGGCCTCCTGATCGGCCGCCTGTTCCGACGGCGCCACCTCGGCATAGGCATCGACATGCCTGTTGCGCCGGGAGCGGGCGCGCTGCATGTCGCGCACGGCATTGAGCGTGATGCGGTAGAGCCAGCTGGAAAAGGCGCTGCGCCCGTCGAAGCCGGAGATCGCGGCGCCGAGCTTGATGCAGACCTCCTGCGCCACATCTTCGGCGTCGCTCGGATTGCCGCACCAGCGCCAGGCGGTGCGGTAGATGCTGTCGTAGTGCCGCTCCAGCAGTTCGGAAAAAGCCTCGGGGTCGCCATTGCGGGCCCGAACCGCCAGCGCGTCGGGCGCAGGCGCCGGGGCGTCGATCGGGGATACGGCGGTTGGTGTTGTCACGGGTGGGTCAACTCGCGCCATACTGTGAGCGGCGTTATAGTGCTAAGACGCCGCTGCCGGAGCAGGCCTTTGGCGCCCAACGCAGGATTTTTGTCGTGTCCGAGGACAAGCCCACCGAAAGCCCGTTCAAGCTCAACCGCGGCCGCATCCTGCTGCTGGTG
>JAEZFJ010000257.1 GCA_023437755.1 Pseudomonadota bacterium | reverse complement strand
GATCGCGAGGATCTCGCCGACATGCTCGCCGAGCTCCGGACCCTCGACCCCAAGCCCGGGCGGGCTTTCGACAGCGCTCCGGTGGAAGCGGTGGTGCCCGATGTATTCGTGCGCCAGGGTCCGGACGGCGGTTGGCAGGTCGAGCTGAACACCGAGGTTCTGCCCAAGGTGCTGGTCAACCGGGTCTACTATGCCAATGTCACCAGGAAGACACGGGACAGCGCCGAAAAGAGCTTTCTGTCCGACTGTCTCGCCACCGCCAATTGGCTGACCAAGAGCCTCGATCAGCGGGCCCAGACCATGATCAAGGTCGCCGCCGAGATCGTGCGTCAGCAGGATGGGTTTCTCGCTCACGGGATCGCCCACCTCAAGCCGATGACGCTTCGGAACGTCGCCGAGATCATCGATATGCACGAATCCACCGTCAGCCGGGTGACGACGAGCAAGTACATGGCGACGCCCCGTGGCCTGTTCGAGATGAAGTACTTCTTCACCACGGCCATTGCCGCCAGCGATGGCGGCGACCAACACTCGGCCGAGGCGGTTCGCCACCGCATTCGGCAGTTGATCGAGGCTGAACCGGCCACCGCCATCCTGTCCGACGATACCATCGCGGAGGTGCTCAAGAAGGAGCAGGGCATTGACGTCGCCCGGCGCACCGTCGCCAAATATCGCGAGGCCATGAACATCCCTTCATCGGTGATCCGCCGACGTCAGAAGAAGGCACTTCAGCACGTCGGCTGACCGGCGCCTGCACTGACCGGCAACCAGGCGAACCCGAAGACCTCCTTGTGCATTTGCTCTCACAGGCGCAGGGGGCTAGCATCACCTTGCCGCGGACTCACACGGGGCGACGGCAGGCGGGATCCCGGATCTGACCCACGGGGTAGGCTCCGGACCTCTCGCGTCGGACACAATCGACAAGAAGGAATTGGCCATGACCTTGCGTGTTTCGGGAAAGAACATGGATGTGGGCGATGCTTTGCGTGGCAAGGCGGAGGATCACGTCGCCAGCGTTCTGGCCAAGTACTTCGACGGAGGGTACGACGGGCATCTGACCCTCACCCCCAACGGCAGTGGTTTCCACGCCGAATGCGTGCTCCATCTCGACACCGGCATCACTCTGCAGGCGAGTGCTGAAGGCGGCGACGCCACCAGCGCCTATGAGATCGTCGCCACGCATATCGAGAAGCGACTTCGCCGCTACAATCGCCGGCTTCGGTCTTATCGTCGCGGCGGTGTCGGGGTCGGTGACAGCGTCGACCTGACGGCCCAGTACACCGTCTTCGGCTCGAGCGAGACGGAAGACGAACTCGCCGAAGACTATGCGCCGCCAGTGATCGCCGAAGCCACCAAGAACCTGCGCGACATGAGCGTGGAAGAGGCGGTGATGGAACTCGAACTCTCCGGTCACCCGGTTGTTATGTTCCGCCGCGCTGGACATGGTGGCCTAAATGTGGTCTACCGCCGCGCAGACGGCAATATCGGCTGGATCGATCCAGCTCTGGGCGCCAACTGATCGGCCATGCCCCGCCTGTCCTGCATCAATCGAGTCAAGGCACATCGTAATGGAACTAGCCGAAATTCTGGCTGAGCGCGCAGTGCTGTACTGCAGCGGGGTGAAATCCAAGCGCGAGCTATTCGAGTTGCTTGCCGATCGCGCCGGTGAAATCACCGGCGTTGCCGCTCATGACATCTTTACGGCCATTTCCGATCGTGAAGCTCTTGGTTCGACAGGTCTGGGCAACGGCATTGCGGTTCCGCATGGTAAGATCACCGGGCTCACCGGTGTCGCGGCCGTGTTTGCCCGCCTGGAAACCCCCATCGATTTCGATGCCGTGGACGATCAGCCGGTGGACTTGGTGATGATGCTGCTTGCGCCCGCCGGGGCCGGCGCCGATCACCTCAAGGCCCTGTCCAAGGTGGCGCGGCTGCTGCGCACCGAGTCGGTGGTAGAAGAGTTGCGTCGCCTCGAGGACCCCGAAAAGCTTCGGGTGCTGTTGACCTCACCCATGCCGGAAAGCTACGCCGCCTGACAAAAAAGCGGCAGGCGTTGCCGCCTGCCGCTTCGATATCTGCTGGTGGGCTGCCTAGTGCAGCGTCGCAAGCCCGAGATTCTTGTCGCCGAGCCACTCCATCAACGCGTCTTCAGTATCGGTGACGAGGAGCGGCGTGCCGTCGGCGGACATGAGCAACTGGTATTGCTCCTCCGGTTCGAACTCGGCCTCTTCGATCATAATGGACAACAGCGCACCGCTAACGGGGCGCACATAGGCCACTGCATTACCGCCCAGAGCAGCGAACTGCGCGCGGGTCAGCGACTTCAGCGGGTGGATCAGCATTTCGGCCGCGGCCGGGTTCTTCTCATACATTTTTCGGCCCTTTCCTCAGACTGAGCGAATTTCGATGCGGCGGGCGATCTTGGGCGTCCGGGGGCGCTCTATGGCAACAACGAGCATACCGTGGCCCAAAGTTGCATCTTTTACCGTCATACCATCTGCGAGCAGGAAGCTGCGCTGGAACTGGCGGGCGGCGATGCCGCGGTGCAGGTACTCCCGATCGGGGTCGTCCTTCTGCTTGCCACGCACCACCAACTGGTTGTCCTCGGCAGTGACTTCGAGCTCACCGGCGTCGAAACCAGCGACCGCTACCGACACCAGGAACCGTTCGGTGCCGTCGGCGTCGACGCGCCGCTCGATGTTGTAGGGCGGGTACCCGTCGGCCGTCTTCGACAGGCGGTCGATGCGCTCCTCGAAGCTGTCGAAACCGAGGAGGAACGGGGCAGAAAAAACCGAGATACGTGACATTCACGCCGTCCTTGTAGCAAGCAACGTCGGCGCTCGACCCTTGGGGAATGGCATCGGGCGCCTGGGGGAGATATGGGTCGGAATGTCCCCTCATTCAACCCGCAAGGGCCGCTGTCATGAGCAGAACCGTCGCCGTCGTTACCCCGGCCTATCGGGCTGAAGCCACCATCGTCGCCACCGTGCGCAGCGTGCTGGAGCAGACCTGGACGGAGTGGGAATTGTGGCTCGTTGCCGATGACGGCACCGATTATGGCGCGTTTCTGAACGGAAG
The DNA here is from genome assembly GCA_023437755.1 of Pseudomonadota bacterium. Classification (GTDB taxonomy): domain Bacteria; phylum Pseudomonadota; class Alphaproteobacteria; order Rhizobiales; family Devosiaceae; genus Devosia. The sequence continues at coordinate 2,489 of JAEZFJ010000257.1, read as the reverse complement.
CGGAATTGCAGATGAACGGATTCGGAGTATGTCGAGCGGAGGCATCGGGCGGGGTGCCTCCGTGGCCCGCAACGCGGCGCTCGACCGGATCACTGCACCCTATGTGGCGATCCTCGATGCCGACGACCGCATGAAGCCGGAGAAGCTGGAGCGGGTGATGGAAGCGCTCGCGGACTACCCTGTCGTGACCACCGCCCTGGACGTGATGACCGAGGACTTCCGGCACCTGCGCTATGTCGGAGATGGGCCCGATCGAGAGCTGACCGCAGGCACGTACAAATGGGTGAGCCTGTCGATGGACTCCATGGTGGCTTGGGACCGCCGCCGCACCGATGCGCGCTATGACCCCACCCTCAGCAACATGACCGATCTCGAGCTGCTGCTGCAGCTTTGGCGACGCGCGTCAGTGTCGATGCATCTCGGCACACCGCTCCACGACTACATCAAGCGATCGGAATCGATGAGTAACGGCAAGGACGTAGCGGCGGGGATGATCCGGTCCAAGACCGAGATCCTGCGGCGGTTGCCGGATGGGTATTATGGTTTGCCCGAGGCGGAGGTCGCTGGAGCGGCGCGGTTTCTGGAGGTTTCGCTCGAGGCGGAGCGGACCTATGGCGCTGCATTGGCGGCCAACTCTGGCCTGTTGTTCGAGGATCACCTGGAGCCGCGGCTGCGCGTGGCTGAAGCTGGGATGAACCGACATGAACGGAACCTGAGTTGACTCTTCACATATGAATACATATTCATATGAGCGCAGGAGGCGAGCCGGTGACTGATCACGACCACGAGCATACTCATGAAGACCACGATCATGCCGGGCACAGCCATGCACCCGAAGTCGGTGCCGCCAATGAACGCGTGGTACTGGCCGGCTTCGTGCTGACCGCCGGCTTCATGATCGCCGAGATCGTTGCGGGGGTGCTGTCGGGATCGCTGGCGCTCATTGCCGACGCCGGACACATGCTGACCGATGCCTCGGCCCTGTTGCTGGCATGGGCGGCCTTCCGCTTCGGTCGGCGCCAGCCGGACAGCCGCCGGTCCTTCGGCTACCTGCGGCTGGAGGTCGTTGCGGGACTGATCAACGCCGTAACGCTCTTCGCCCTCGCCGGCTGGATCGTCTGGGAGGCGTTCGGACGATTGTTCGATCCACACGAGGTGCTCGCTGGCCCCATGCTGGTGGTGGCGGTGCTCGGGCTATTCGTCAACCTGCTGGTGTTCTTCGTGTTGTCACGAGGCGAGCGGGAGCACGTCAACATCCGCGGCGCCATGCTCCACGTCATCGGCGACCTGCTGGGTTCGGTGGCTGCCATCGCTGCGGCCCTGGTGATCTGGACCACTGGCTGGATGCCGATAGACCCGATCCTCTCGGTGCTGGTGGCGCTGCTGGTCCTGCGCGCGGCATGGGGGCTGTTTCGATCCTCGGTGCACATCCTGCTCGAAGGCGCACCGAGCGGGCTCGTCGTGGAGGAACTGGCGCGCGGCGTCCAGGCGGCGGTGTCGGGTGTGGCCGATGTCCGTCATGTTCATGTGTGGTCGATCACGTCCGGCCGTCCCGTCGCCACGCTGGAGATTGAACTGGCGGCGGGTGCCGATCCGGCAGCGACAACGGCGGCTGTAAAGCAGCAGCTCGCAGAGGCCTACGGCATCGGTCACGCCACCGTGGAAATCGCCTGGGACGGGCACCTCGCTTGCGTGCTGGAGCGGGATGCGGTTCCCTGACCGAGCCTCTATGCTCAGCCAGGTTCTCCTGGAGATCGATCCGACAAAATGACCACGCTTTCAGACTTCACCCTGCCGCGCCTCGACGGCCAAGCGCAGCCGCTTGCGGACTATGCCGGCAGGCTGGTGCTGGCGGTCAACACCGCCTCCAAGTGCGGTTTTACCCCGCAGTACGAGGGCCTGGAGCGGCTGTGGCAGACGTATCGCGACCGAGGACTGGTGGTACTGGGACTCCCCTGCAACCAGTTCGGCGGGCAGGAGCCAGGGCAATCCGTGGAGATCGCCGAGTTCTGCGAGGTGAACTACGGCGTCAGTTTCCCGCTGTTCGCCAAGCTCGATGTCAACGGTCGGACAGAGAGCCCTTTCTACACCTGGCTCAAACAGGATTTCCCAGGCGACATCGAGTGGAACTTTGCCAAGTTCCTAGTGGGGCGGGAAGGCAACGTGATCGCCCGCTTCGCTCCGGGAGTGACACCGGACGAACTCGAACCGGAGATCCGGGCGACGCTCTAGCCCGGCCGCGGTATCCGTTCTGCCCTGGCGATCTCGTCAGCCAAGTCCATGCCGGGAAGCCAATGGACGGCGCGCCAGCCGCACCGGCGCGCCGCAAGGACGTTGGCTTCGGTATCGTCGATCAACATCAGTTCGCCGCCGGGCGGTTCCGCGAGTGCTCTGGCCTGCTCGAAGAAGCCCGTGTCGGGCTTTCGGTAGCCGAGGGCGGCGGAATAGAAGATGCCGTCCACATGGGCGGCGAGCCCCATCTCCTCCAT
>JAEZFJ010000226.1 GCA_023437755.1 Pseudomonadota bacterium | reverse complement strand
TAGATGCCGAGCTCCGACCGCTTCTGCAGGTCCATGTCCTTCACCTGCAGGTGGACCGGCTGGTCCTCCTCATGGTTGGTGCCAGACAGGAAGACCGACGACAGCCGGTCGAAAGTCAGAACGCCATCGGCCTTCGGATAGACGATCTTCTTGTGCTTCGACGCAGGGTCGAGCGACTTCGCATCCGTCTTTCCGTGCTTCATGGTGCCGAAGGGCGAGAAGCCGAACAGCGTGTTGAGCCACATGTCGAGACCGCCGATGGCGACGCCGATCAGTCCGAGCTTCGACCAGAGCGGCTTTACGTTGCGCACCTTCTTCAGGTCACGCCCGATGTCGGAGGCGCGCCACGCGGCCTCGTAGGAGGCGAGCTCGTCATTGGCACGGCCGGCGGAAAGCGCTTCTGCGACGTGCTCGGCAGCCATCATGCCGGACAGCACCGCGTTGTGGGAGCCCTTGATGCGCGGGACGTTGACGAAGCCGGCCGAGCAGCCGATGAGCGCACCGCCCGGGAAGGAAAGCTTCGGCACCGATTGCCAGCCGCCCTCCGTTATGGCGCGCGCGCCGTAGCTCAGACGCTTGGCCCCCTCGAAAGTGCCGCGGATCGCCGGATGGGTCTTGAAGCGCTGGAACTCCTCGAACGGGGAGAGCCAGGGGTTCTTGTAGTTCAGATGCACCACGAAACCGACAGCCACGAGGTCGTCGTCGAGATGGTACAGGAAGGACCCGCCACCGGTGTTCAGGCCCAGTGGCCAGCCGAACGAGTGCTGGACGAGGCCACGGTGGTGGTTCTCAGGCTTGACCTGCCAGAGCTCCTTGAGGCCGATCCCGTACTTCTGCGGGTCGCGCCCTTCGCCGAGGCCGAACTTCGCGATCAGCTGCTTGGCGAGCGAACCGCGTACGCCCTCGCCGATCAACGTGTACTTGCCCAGCAGCGCCATGCCGGGCGCATAGCTGGCACCCTTGGTGCCGTCGCGCTCGATGCCCATGTCGCCGGTGGCGACGCCGATGACCGCGCCCTCTTCGTTGTAGAGCACTTCGGTAGCGGCAAAGCCGGGATAGATTTCGACACCCAGCGCCTCCGCCCGGCCCGCTAGCCAGCGGCACACATTGCCCAGCGAGACGATGTAGTTGCCGTGATTGTTCATCAGCGGCGGCATCAGGACGTTCGGGATGCGGATCGACCCGGCAGGCCCGAGGACGAGGAAGTGGTCGTCCTTGACCTCCGTCTTGAACGGGTGGTCCGGATCGTCGCGCCAGTCGGGCAGCAGCCGGTCCATGCCGACGGGGTCGACCACTGCGCCCGACAGTATGTGCGCGCCGACCTCGCCGCCCTTCTCCAGAACGACCACGGAAAGCTCGGGATTGACCTGTTTAAGGCGTATCGCGGCGGCAAGGCCGGCAGGCCCCGCACCAACGATGACCACGTCAAATTCCATGCTTTCGCGTTCGACTTCGCTCATCAATTCCTCCGCTGGCCGGCAACTGTCCCGGCTGGCATCATTCTCACTCTCGGCGCGTGATTAGACCAAAGCAGCAGGTCGCGAAACCGCTTTCGTGCCGCACCGGAACCCATGCGTCAAACGCCGAAGCGCGTACCCGCCAAATCTACGTCATCTTACGTAAACGTCAACGTTGTCGCCGTCACCTCAAGTTGATGCCGTTGCGCTGGTAGCCGGTGCATGATGCGTGCATGACGCAGCTCCGGTCCTCCCTGCGTGGCACCTCCCTCGCCCTTTATCCCGGCTGCTCGGTGGCCAGCCTTTCCCTGGCGCTGGTTGCGGCTCATCTGACCGCCGGGCCGGCCCAGGCCGAAGGTCCGGGTGACGACGGCCGCTGGCTTGCCGGCGCCTATTCCTATTCGGACGACCTGGGCGGGTTCCGCATCGTGTCCATCAGAGGCAGCGGAACGGCGGACGATCCTGTCGAGCTGTCGCAGGAATTCGACAGCGCAAGCCCGGTAACGCTCACGATCCGCGCCGAAAAGCCGATCCGGCTGCGTGGCGTACCCAGCGCGGAGGTGGCAACCGGCATGATCCACCTGCGCATCGTGACGATCAATGGCAGCGGGCTGCCCTGGATCGAGTTCGAGTTCGAGTTGCAGGAGCAGCCGGGTGAGGCATCCACCTATGGCGACGGGCTGTCGTTCGACCAGCGGCGCCAGCACGCGGAACAGCTCTCGTCGGATAGCCTCGAGGAGTACCGTCGCGATTTCGAACCGCATGATCGGGTGCTGTTCACCGGCGGCGTCATCGATCCCGGCCGCAGCGGGCAGTTCGACATGTTCATCACCGATTTTACGCCAAAGCGCACCTTCTACCTGAAGCAGGACCCCCGAGCGCCCTATTCGTGACGCTGCGTTGAGGCATAGCGCACTTGAATTCGCAGCGCCGGGGCAACATGGTACAGCCCATGTCCGCCCTCCCTTCCCCCGCCCAACTGGAGGAGCTTCTGCGCTTCTACGCAGAGGCGGGGTACGACGACGCGATCCTGGACGAGCCGGTCAACCGGTTTGCGGAGACTGCCGCAGCGAGGCCATCGCCGGCGGCAGAACAACCCGCGCGGCGTTCGGATGCCAGGCCCGGTCTTTCCGTCCCGCCTGTGGTGCGGGCCACCCCAGCTCCCGCAATCATTGCCGTCCCCGATGGCGAGCAGGCCCAGCGCGCACGGGCGCTGGCGCAGGAGGCGAAGACGCTGGATGAACTGCGCGAGATCATCGCCGGGTTCGACGGCTGCAACCTCAAGCTGACCGCCAAGAGTACGGTGTTCGCCGACGGCAATCCCGGAGCGCCACTGATGCTGGTGGGCGAGGCGCCGGGCAACGAGGAGGACCGGGCGGGCCTGCCCTTCGTCGGCAAGTCGGGCCAGTTGCTCGATCGCATGCTGGCAGCCATCGGCATCGAGCGCGCAACGGGCGCTTATATCGCCAACGTCATTCCGTGGCGGCCGCCGGGCAACCGCGACCCCTCGCCCCTCGAGACCGAGATCTGCCGCCCGTTTATCGAGCGCCATATCGAGCTGGCCGCACCGAAGGTGGTGGTCACTCTGGGCAACCCGTCGACCAAGCTGCTGCTGAAGACCCAGACCGGCATCATGCGGCTGCGTGGGACCTGGTCGACCTACGAGACGCCGTCGGGGATGGCGATCCCTGCAATGCCCA
>JAEZFJ010000181.1 GCA_023437755.1 Pseudomonadota bacterium | reverse complement strand
GCTCGGAGATGTGTATAACATACAGAGGGAACCGTGAACGCGCCTGCGTACCCAGACCTGAAGCAACTGGTCGTTCTGGGCAGCAGCCCGATCCCGGGGGCGGTGACATTCGACGATTTCCTCGCCGGAGGCCAGGCGATTGATCCGGCCGCACTGGAGGCCAGCACCGCCACCGTCGGTTCCCGCGACATTGCGCAGATCCAGTACACCAGCGGCACCACCGGCAAACCCAAGGGGGTGATGCTCACCCACTACGGCACCGTCAACAATGCCGCTCTGGCCGGAAACAGAGCAGGGTACTGCGAAACCGATGTGATGGTCTCGGCGATGCCGTTCTTTCACACTGCCGGCTGCGTCTGCAATGTGATCGGAATGGCCGCGGTGGGCGGCTGCCTGGTGGCTCTGGAGAGCTTCGATGCCTCCCGCATGCTCGACCTCATCGAGGCCAATGCCGGTACCATCACCAACGCGGTGCCGACCATGTATGTGCGGATGCTGCAGGACCGGGCGCTCGCTGAAGGACGGAGAAATCTCGCCACCTGGAGGATCGCCTATACCGGTGGCGCCTCCATCCCGCCGAGCCTCATGATGGAGCTGAAGAGCCGGGTCGGCGCCGATCCGGTGATCATCATGGGCATGACGGAATGCAGCCCGATAATAACCCAGACCGTGATGTCCGATCCGCTGGACGTGAAAGTGACCACTGCCGGCGTTCCGCTGCCGCATGTCGAAATCCGCATCGCGGATCTTTCCACCGGGGAGACGGTGCCGATGGGCACCGAAGGCGAGCTGCTGATCCGCGGCTTCCTGGTCACGCCCGGATATTTCGACTTGCCTGAGCAAACAGCGGAAGCCATCGACGCGGAGGGTTGGCTGCACAGTGGCGACATCGCCACCCTCAGCCCCCACGGCTACCTCCGGATCGTCGGCCGCATCAAGGACATGCTGATCAGGGGTGGCGAGAACATCTACCCGGTGGAGATAGAGGACCACCTCCTCAGGCATGAGGACGTAGCGGAGGCCCAGGTCGTTGGCGTGCCCGATCCGGAGTTTGGCGAGGAGGTCTTCGCCTTCGTCGTTCCTCGTGACGGTCGCATCCTCGATGCGGAGGCCATTCGTGCCTGGTGCCGCCGCACGATCTCCCGCCACAAATTGCCCCGCCACGTCGCCGTAGTGGACCGTTTGCCCCAGACCGCGAATGGCAAGGTGCGGAAGGTCGAACTGCGCGAGCTGGCGATAACGATGATCGAGAAAGGAACGGTCGAGTGACCGAGTTGGAGCACGAGCCGCATCTGCTCGAGGAACGGCAGGGCCACCTCCTGGTGGTGACCCTCAACCGTCCGGCTGCCCGCAACGCCATCAGCCCTGAAATGGCCTGCCGGCTTGCCGATGCCTTCGCGCGCTTCGCCGCCGATGATGACCTGCGCGTGCTTGTTCTGACTGGCGCCGGGACACAGGCGTTCTGCGCCGGTGGTGACCTGGCTCTCACCCTGCCCCTGCTGACCGGGGCGCGGCAGCCGGAGACCGAGTGGGACCGTCGCCTCCTCGCCGACCGGACCATCATGGACCGATCGGCGCTGCGCAATGTCGAGATCGACAAGCCCATCATCTCCGCCATCAATGGTGCCTGCCTTGCCGGCGGCATGGAAACCGTAATCGCGACCGATTTGCGTATCGCTTCGGCCGATGCCGTGTTCGGTCTGCCGGAGGCGAAACGGGGTCTGATCCCCTTCGCCGGTTCTCTGGTTCGGCTTCCACGGCAGATCCCGCACGCCGTAGCCATGGAGCTTCTCCTCACCGGCGATTTCATCGATGCCGACCGCGCCCTGGCGATAGGACTCATCAATCGGGTGGTGCCACAGCACGAGGTGCTCGCCATCGCGCTCAGCATGGCCGAGACCATCGCGGCCAATGGGCCGGTGGCCGTGAAGCAGATCAAGCGCACCGTGCTGCGCGCCTTCGGCGCCAGCCTTGAGGATGGCTTCCGCTTCGAGGATGAAGCCTACGACATCGTTGTGCGCTCGGACGATGCCCGGGAAGGGCCCCGCGCCTTCATGGAGAAGCGCCGGGCGAGGTTTGTCGGTCGATGAGCGCACCTGGCGGCATACGGCTCGATGGCAGGGTGGTGCTGGTGACCGGTGCCGGGCGCGGCATCGGACGCGAGGCAGCGCTGGCAATGGCCAGAGCCGGTGCCAGCCTGGTGGTAAACGACCTCGATGCCGAAACCGCAGAAGCGGTGGCCGCCGAAGCACGGGCCGTGGGCGCCCATGCCGTCACTCACATCGCTGCCATCGGCTCGTCCGAAACGGCAGAGGAGGGGGTGGCTCGCGCCCTGGCAGCCTTCGGGCGCCTGGACGTGGTCGCCTGCAACGCCGGAATCCTCCGGGACCGCATGCTCTGGAACACCACCGTTGAGGATTTCGACGCCGTGATCCACACGCATCTTCGCGGCACGTTCACCTGCGCTCGCGCGGCTGCCCGCCACTTCCGGAATGCGGGGCATGGCGGGCGGCTGATCCTCGTTTCATCCATTGCGGGCCAACGCGGAAACCTTGGGCAGACCGCCTATTCGGCGGCCAAGGCGGGCATCGCTGCCATGGCGAGGACCTGGTCAATCGAACTGGGGCGCCTGGGCGTCACCGTCAATGCGATCGTCCCGAACGCCCTGACGGCCATGACGCAGACCATACCCGCACTGAAGCCGTTCGCGGACGCGATCGCGCAGGGTCAGCCCCTGCCCGACAGTCTCCGCAAGGACTTCGGGCTGGGAGGGCCCGAGGACGTGGCGGCGGCCTTTGTCTACCTCGCCTCCGAGCGATCGGCGGGGATCACGGGTCAGTGCATAGGAATCGGTGGGGACCGGCTTTCGGTCTGGTCACACCCGGTGGAGGCAGACCACCGCCTGCGGGACGGCGGTTGGGACGCAGAAGCACTCGCCGATGCACTGGAGGGGCCGCTTGCCGGGGCCCTTCAGGACGTCGGCGTGAATCTGAAGCTGGAGCCCTGAAGGGGCCAAAAGGGAGGAAACTGAAATGAAGAGACTGCTACTCGCCACCACGGCGATACTGGCCACGACCTGGGGTGGGATGGCCCAGGAGGTAACGCTGCGCCTGTCACACTGGCTGCCTCCGCAACACGCAGTGGCGGAAACCGGTATGGTGGAATGGACCGAGTCCATTACCGAGGCGTCGAACGGCACCATCAAGTTCGAGATTTTCCCGGCTCAGCAGCTCGGAAACGCCGCCGACCACTACGACATGACCCGCGACGGCATTGTCGACATCGGCTACGTCAACCCGGGCTATACGGCGGGCCGTTTTCCGATCTACGAGCTGACGGGGGTGCCGTTCCTCGCCAGTACCGGACCAAGCGCGGGCAAGGCCATCCACGAATGGTATGCCGGCGACTACGCCGCCGCGGAGATGGGCGATGTCTATTTCTGCCTCGTCAATCCCCACAATCCCGGGCGCTTCCACGGCAGCCAGCTGATCCGTGTACCCGCGGACGTCCAGGGGCTGAACGTGCGTCCGGCCCACTCGACCATGGCGCGGTTCATCAATTCGCTGGGTGGCTCATCGGTCCAGGTCCCCGCGCCGGAAGCGCGCGAGGCCATTGCGCGTGGCACGGCCGACGCCGTGACTATCCCCTATGAGGCGATGAAGGTCTTCAGCCTCGCCGAGGTGACCAAGTTCCACAACGACATGCCGCTCTACCTGTCCTCACAGGTGTTGTTGTTCAACCTCGACAGCTACGGCCGGCTCAACGACGACCAGAAGCGGGTGATCGACGAGCATTGTACGCCGGACTGGTCGCAGCGCTTCTCGGAAGGCTGGGCCGTCTATGACGATGGCGTCCGCCAGGAGCTGATCGACAGCCCTGACCACGAAGTCTACACGCCCACCGACGAGGAGGTGGCGCTGTGGCGCGAGGCCGCTCAGGCAACACGCGAGGGCTCGCTGGCCGATGTCGCCGCGGCGGGTCACGACGACGAGGCGGTGTGGAATGGCTTGACCGAAGCCCTGGCCGCCAACGACGCGTCCTACTGATCCAGACGACGGAGTGAACAGGACCGGGGGCGGCCAGCTGCCCCCGCAATACTCTGGCGAACAAGGAACCGATATGTCTGGACCTCCGGATCGGCAGCCCGATAGCGGCGAGTTGCGGGCCGTAACACTTGTCGAGCAGGTGGCAGCCATCCTGCTCGGCCTCGTGACCCTTCTCATCTTCATCTCCGCGCTCGGACGCTACGTATTCGCTCGACCGGTGCCGGACGCCTTCGACCTGTCGCGCCTGGCGCTTGCAGTTGCCATTGTGTGGGGTTTTGCGTCCGTCGGTTTCCGCGGCAGCCACATCAAGCTGGATCTGCTTGCCCAGTCCTTGCCGGCACGGGTGCGCAAGTGGCTGGACGTTGCCGCGTGGTCGATCCTGCTGGTGTTCACCGCGGGCATGTTCTGGAAGATCGGTCAACGGCTGCTGCAGCAATGGCCCCGCGGTGAACTGACCATGGACCTGCGCCTGCCGCATTGGCCTTTCCTCGCCGCCATCGTCATCGGGCTGGCGATGGCGCTCCTCACCACGGCCATTCGCATCTGGCGCGTCGCCCGGCACGGCGAGGGCCTTGAGCCCCACGAAACCGTCCCCACTGATGCGCCGCAGGGGCCGCACAATGACTGATCCCAACGTCATCGCCTTCTTCCGGTTCGTCGTCCTCTTCGCCCTGACGCTGATCCGGGTGCCTATCGGCATCGCCATGGGG
>JAEZFJ010000110.1 GCA_023437755.1 Pseudomonadota bacterium | reverse complement strand
TGCCCCAGGGCGAGGTGGTCATCGAGCTGCTGCCCGAGATTGCACCGCAGCACGTCGAGCGCGTCGTAACGCTGACCGAGCAGGGGGCGTATGACGGCGTGGTGTTCCACCGCGTGATCGAAGGCTTTATGGCTCAGACCGGCGACGTGTCGTACGGCAAAAGCGGCTCGCCCGAGTTCAACCTGGCCCGCGCCGGCACTGGTGGCTCCGATCTTCCGGACGTCGAGGCCGAGTTCAACAGCGAGAGCTTCCAGCGCGGCGTGCTTGGCGCGGCCCGGTCGCAGAACCCCAACAGCTTCAACTCGCAGTTCTTCATCACCACGGCGGATGCCAGTTTCCTCGACGGCCAGTACACCGTGTTCGGCAAGGTAGTGTCGGGCATGGACGCCGTGGACGCGCTGCCCAAGGGCTCCCAGGCCAATAACGGCGCGGTGGAGAATCCGGACGCCATCCAGTCTGCGCGTATCGAATACCGCTGACCTGCTGCGCGGCGGCGCTTTGACTTGCGCCGCCTCGCCGATCCCCTTACATCCGCCCGATCTTCCTCTAGCGAAAGTGCTCAGCCATGGCCTATGCCGATCCCGAGAACACCCTCGTCATCGAGACCACCAAAGGCCGCGTCGTCATCGAGATGCGCCCGGACCTGGCGCCGAACCATGTCGCGCACATCAAGAAGCTGGCCCGCGAAGGGGCCTATGACGGCGTGGTGTTCCACCGTGTGATCGACGGCTTCATGGCGCAGACCGGCGACGTCAAGTTCGGCAATTCCAGCCTGCCGGACTTCAACCCGGGCCGTGCCGGCACCGGCGGCTCGAAGTATGCCGATCTCGCCCAGGAATTCAGCGCCGAGCCGCATGTTCGCGGCACGGCCTCCATGGCCCGCGCCCAGAACCCGAACAGCGCCAACTCGCAGTTCTTTATCTGCTTTGAGGACGCTCGCTTCCTGGATCGCCAGTACACGGTCTGGGGCAAGGTGACCGAAGGCATGGAGAACGTCGACCAGATCAAGCGCGGCGAGCCGGTGGTCAATCCCGACAAGATGGTGTCGGTGAAGGTTGCGGCGGACATCGCCGAGTAAGTTCAAGGGCCGGCGCTGACGCCGGCCTTTTTCTTTGTCTGTCGCGCAGACCTCATGGTGAGCTTGTGGAACCACGAGGCCGGTAACACGGTGGCCGCGACCTCCTCCTTCGACAGGCTCACCATATGATCTGAGGTCAGCGCTATTCCGCCGCCAGCAACCCGGCTTCCTCGGCCTCCAATTGCGCCTGCGCCGCCACGCCGAGCCCGAAGCGTGCGGCAATGTCCGGGGCATAGCGTACCAGGTCCGGTCGAAGCTTGATCAGCGCCAGATCCTTCACTTTGGCTTCCAGCATCACGTCGAAGACCAGTCCGTCCGCCTGACGCATGAAGCCGATAAATTCGAAGGGCTGCACGAAGTCGGCGTGGCCGGTCCACACCGGGGCGGCGTTCACGGTGACCGCTTTTCCCGTTTTCCGGTCCTTCCGCACCAATTGGCGGAGCTCGGTGCGCGGGGAGGAGAAGTGGACCTTGGGGCGCACAGCGGCGGGCCAGGTGGCGAGGATCGCTTCGAGCGTGGGGCGCAATTCCGCCTGTTCGGGATTGAAGCACCAGAAGTGCTGATGATCGAAGATCAGCCGCACCCCGGTGTGCTGGTGGATCCACAGCACGTCGGCTGCCGAGAAGCGCAGGTCGTCGTGTTCCAGCACCAGCCGCCGCCGCACCGGCTCCGGCAAGGTCGCCCAGGTTTCCACCCAGCGGCGGCGGGCGGCATCGCGATCGTCGTAGACGCCGCCGACATGGGTGACCACGACCGCTTCCGGGCCGAGGCCCATGAGGTCCAGCATCTCGGATTGGGAGGTCAGGTCCCAGATGCTCTTCTCTACGAGCACAGGGTCGGGGCTGTTGAGCACGATGAACTGGCTGGGGTGGAAGGACAGCCTCAAGCCCTGCTCCCGAGCGCGAACACCGAGCGCCGCAAGCTCGGGTGCACTCTCCTGCACCATGCCGTGGAACTCCGGCATGTCCGGATGCGTCGAGTAGGGCGCGATGTCCGACGACATGCGATACATGTTGATCCGGTGGGTGGCGAGGTAGTCGAAAATGGCATCCAGGTAACCGAGCGACACCTTGAGATGCGGCTTGCTGGTGGCGCGGCGGGCGTCATTGCTCTTGAGATTGGGGTTGCCGAGGATCTTGACCGGCACGCCAAGCCGAAGCGGCGAATTGTCCATGATTGTCTCCGTCGGGCAGGAATGCCCCCGGTGCGGCGTGCGTTCCCGCATGCCCGGTTACCGACGGAGGCAGTTCCGGGCGGGCAGGGGAAGTGCTAACCAGCCTCGCATGCGTGTTTCAGAATTCGACTTCGAGCTCCCCGAAAGCCTGATCGCCCTCCATCCCGCCGAGCCGCGCGATTCCGCGCGCCTGCTGGTGGTGGACCCGCTGAACGGCCTCGCCGATCGTCATATCCCCGACCTCAAGACCCTGCTGCGCCCCGGCGACGTTCTGGTGGTCAATGACACCCGCGTGCTGCCGGCCGAGCTGAGCGGCACGCGCATCCGCGGCGAAATCCGCGCTGGCGTCTCCTTCAACCTGCACAAGCGCGTCGACGCCCACACCTGGCGCGCCTTCGCCCGTCCGGCCAAGAAGCTGCACGTGCTGGACGAGCTCGAACTCGGCGGTAACCACGGCGAGCCGCTCAAGGCGCGGGTCGCCGGAAAGGGCGAAACCGGGGAAGTGACGCTCGAATTCGAACTCGGCGGCGCCGAGCTCGACGAAGCGATCAAGGCGCACGGCGCCATGCCGCTGCCGCCCTATATCGGCGCCAAGCGCGGCACCGAGGAGCGCGACAAGACCGACTACCAGACCGTTTATGCCGCCGAGGATGGTGCCGTCGCCGCGCCGACGGCAGGTCTTCACTTTACCGAACGGCTGCTGCAGGACCTCAGCGACATGGATGTCGCCATCGAGCGGGTGACGCTGCATGTCGGGGCAGGGAC
>JAEZFJ010000106.1 GCA_023437755.1 Pseudomonadota bacterium | reverse complement strand
GTGACGGGATGTGTGCAGATCCTCAGTCGGCGGTAGAGGTGCTGCGCCATTCGGTCGGCGGCCTCGCCCCGGAGCAGATCGATGTAGAAGCGCCCGGTGGCCGATGAGGGAGGCTGGGCTGGCGCTGACAGCCTGGTGCCGTCCGATAAGGTGGCGAAGCCGGCAGCAAGAAGCTGCTGCGTGATCTCCACAACCGCGTTGGGGGAGAAGGTGCCAAAGCGGGTGAGGGCGCCTGCTATGATGGCCGACAGCCTTGTGCTGCCATCGAGCTGCTGCCAGACGAAGGTGCCAAACTCTGAGAGCCGGAAGTACCGGTGCAGGGTGCGGTGCTTGAGGATCAGGATGTTTTCTCCGTCTTGCCCCGTACGCTGATGCGCCTCCACTTCCACAGCCCGACGAGGTCGCATGCGCATCAGGGTCTGTGATCGGAGCTTGCTCTCTAGCCCCAGCTCCCCGATGGCCTGCCGCAACTGCTTCCCAGACATCACCAGCACTTCACTCGGCTCTAGCGCAGCCACTGTGGCGCGTCGAGGTTCCCCCGCCAATAGCGATACTTCGCCTATGGACGCGCCCGGTCCCAGCAAGGCAAGTGTTGTTCGTGGCTCGGCTTCAGCGTAGACGGCGAACCGCCCGGAACGCACGAGAAAGCAACTCTCGCCAGGCCGCCCTTCTTCGACCAGCCTTTCGCCCTCGGCGACCGGACGATGAGCGATAGCCGCGGCCAGACGACGAACTGCTGCAGGGCTGAGGCCATCAAAGGGAGCCGCCCTCCGGATCAGCAGCACCCGCTCACGTAGCGTGGCGTCGTGCTCCAGAGCCTGTTGAAGTTCGGTGAAGGTGGGACCGAGGATGCCGCCGATGGGGATGCAGAGCGTGGCAGCTTCCTCCACGGCGGCGGCGGTCGAACCGTAGCAGGCGCCATAGGTCGGCAGGAGGCACTCTTCGCCCGCGACATCGGCAAAGCCGAGCAGGGCCACGGGAACCGCGTCGTTGTCGTGCGCAACTGTTTCTTCGACTGAGCCCCACATCACCACATGCATGGCAGAGGCTCGGTCGCCTTCGCGAAAAAGCACCTCCCCCGCCTCGAAGCGCCGGACCTCTCCCGCATCGGCGAGCGCCTGCAGACGGGCGAGCGGGAGGTGCTCGAAGAGATAGGTCTCGCGCAACAGGTCGATCCGTTCGGTGCGAAACATCAGTCGGTACCGGGCGCAAAGAGCAGGTCGAGGCTGCGTGCGGCGGGAAGTCGGTTCAGCAGGTGACGCCAAGCGTCGGGGCAGTCAAGTTGATCGAGCGCCTGTCTGCTGCGCCCCAGATGGAGTTGGCAGCGAAAGGCTGTGTAGAGGACGCCACCGGAACGCCTCACAATCTCGAGCACGGCAAGTTGTGCCGCGCGATCCCTCTTGGCCTGCTCCAGCATATGAAGCAAATTCCCCCGCTCGCCACCTTCCACACGGGAGAGAGCGAAGGTGATCGGCATAGTCCGTGCACCCGCAGCCAGGTCACGTGACCACTCTGGATGCAGCATATCCTCAACGTCGGACCCAAGTTGGCCTGCCGTGCCCAGCCCCTGCGCCCAATCCGCCCACAGACTGCACTGGGCGGCGTCGGCTCCCGCTAGGAGCGCAGAGAGGCGCGCATACATGGCCATCTGTGCTCCGCTCTTGCCTACGACGGAGGCTTCGACAGTGCGCAGGTCTGGATTGGCGGTGTCCATGGCGGCGAGGTCGAGGGCTTGCCCTTCCGCAACGGCCAGCAGTCCCGAACACAGGGCCTGGACCAGCGTCGCCTTCCGCGCCGGGAGGAGGTCGAGGCTGATCAGTAAGTGGTGGGGCAGGGTGGACGGAAGGGCTGCCGCGGCCAACAGCAGTTCTGCCCGACTTAGCTCCCCCCACCATGCCCGATGGTCCCCATCCTGTAGGTCGTCCAGAAGGTCGAAGCACAAAAAGAGCAGGCCCGAGACCACGCCTACTGGGGTAGCTTCCGAGGGCTTGCCATCCATGCTGCCGCGAATGAGAAGCGGCAGGAGCAAGGGGAGCAGCGGCGGGCGCCCGGGCTGGAGGTGGTGGTCAAGCGCGCCCTCGAGGCAGCGCATCAGCGGCCGCAGTCCCGGTCCAAGCTGCGAGCCCGCAAGCAGGTGCCGCAAGTCGTCAGTGCAACAGGCCAGCGCCGCTGCGATGCGTTCTGCCGGTGCCTCCCAGGTGCCGAAGGAGCTTGAGTGCGAAAGCCGATCGTGTGCTGCCGGCGAAGAGTCCCACTCGCGCATTGCCAGCCGGGCCCTAGCCGCCAAAGCTGGTTTGTCGCACCAGTTCGTCGTCGCTGCTGGAGAGGTCAAGGCGCTGCAGCGCCTGCTTCTCCTCCTCGCTCAGCGCAAACCCCTCTTCCCTCGCGGTTTCGAGTGGAGACTGTCGCATGCGCGTCCGAAAATCTGCGTCCGTCATCCACCGCTCGATGATGGCTTCCACCTGTGCCTGGCTCATGTTCCTCCCCTCACGTTCCGAAACTTGACTGCCGCGCCAGTTCCTCGTCCGACTGGCTGAAATCGATCTGGCGAAGGGCAGCGAGTTCCTCCTGCGACAACTCAAATTCCTCGCTGAGCGCAGTTTCAGATGGTTGCCGACGCATGCGCGCCCGAAAATCAGCGTCGGACATCCAGCGTTCGATCATCGCTTCTATCTGTTTCTGGCTCATCTTACTTCGCGATTTCGGTAATTCAGCCGGCAAAGCTCGCCTGTCGGGCCAGTTCTTCGTCGGGCTGACTGAAGTCCAGCCGCGACAGCGCCCGTCGTTCCTCTTCCGACAGCACAAAGCCTTCCGCTGCGGCAGTTTCCTCTGGCGCCTGGCGCATGCGGAGGCGGAAGTCCTCGTCGATCATCCACCGCTCGATCATCGCTTCGACCTGAGACTGGCTCATGTCAGGGTCCTTTCTGGTGGTATCAGCTGCCAAAGCTCGCCTGTCGGGCCAGCTCTTCGTCGGGCTGACTGAAGTCCAGCCGAGACAGCGCCCGTCGTTCCTCCTCGGACAGCACAAAGCCTTCAGCCGCGGCAGTGTCCTCCGGCGCCTGACGCATGCGGACGCGGAAGTCCTCGTCAGTCATCCATCGATCGATCATGGCTTCAACCTGTGCCTGGCTCATGCTGACCCTCCTCTGTGAAATTGGCTTCAGGCGAAATTGGCGTGGCGGGCAAGTTCTGCGTCGGATTGACTGAAATCCAGCTGCGCCAGTGCCTGCTGCTCTTCCTCGGTGAGTTCGAACCCCTCATCTGCCGCCGTGGCGACCGGAGCTTGGCGCATGCGGACGCGGAAATCCTCGTCGGCCATCCAGCGCTCCACTAGCAACTCTATCTGTTCCTTATTCATGGCATCTGCTCCTCATCGCGGCTCACCGCCGCCCGCGCTAGAGTTGGCGCAACACCTCGACCTCGGCCGCCACCATCCGCTCCTCCCGGTCGTGCCAGCTGAGTTCGAAGCCGATTTCGAAATTACCCTCCGCGACCGCCTCGATCACGGCGGTGCAAGTGCGGGTCTGCGCGGCATCGTCGAAGCTGTTCTGCGCAACCTCGTTCAGCCGGTCCAACTGAACCTCGAAATTGTCGGCGATGATCTGCCTGACCAAATCGGAGGCGTCGGCGCTCTCGCATTCAGGCAGACCCGGCGGCCCCCACAGCGTCTGCACTCCGTTCGCAAACTGCGCCGCGCCGGTAATTCCCAGGACGATCACACCCGCCGCGGCGATGAACCTGTTGGCCTTCTGTCCCATCTTCTATTCCCCCAAAGTGACCGCCAGGCGGCTAAAGCCCGTCCTGCAACTGGCAGTGAATGGTGTTGCCGTAATCAAGGCGCGTGCCCCCGAGGGTTTCACGGGCAAAGGTGATCGTGTAGCGGCCGGTGGACACCTCCTGCTGCAGCTTGGCTGTCAGACCCTCGAACGGCCCCCCGTCCCACTCGAGGTCCTGCGTGGCAGCATCGAACTGCACGGCGCCGGGGAGGGCGGGGGCGGCCATGGCGTAGCGATCCCCTTCCAGCGTGAAGAGGAGTTCCGCCATGGGCTGAATGCCGGCGAGGTAACAGAAGTAGTGGCCCTCGGGCGGGGAGGGGAGGTCGGTGCGGGCCAGGACACCCTCGGCCAAGGGCTTGTCGCTCCCTGGACGGCGCAACTGATGCTGCGTGTACCATAGACCTTCGGTGAGGCTGCCGACCCGCACCAGGCAGCGGCCCCGGGCATCGGGGCCAGCCTCGATGATTGCGTCCGTGTCCCAATAGCCGAGAGTCCCGACCTCAACCCGCTCCCCCGGCACGCATGGAACATCCCATTGCGGTGGTGCAGCTGCCTCGCCGGTGGTGGACGCCACTGGTGCCGCGTCCCCGGCTTCTCCGACTGCCGTAAGTATGGCGGGTGTCCGCGACGGCTGCGCGATGACCGCGACCCCCATCCCCTCCGCTGCAACCTCGAAGGCATTTCCCGCACTGCCTTCCAGCACCAGTTCAAGGAAGCCCGCATTCTTGATAGCCGCAACCGAGGTAAAAGCTGTGCCGCCGGCCGGAACATCAGAACCTTTGTGCCGGCAGGGCAGGGCGACTGAAATCTCGTCCCCCATCTGCTGGGGGCCGCGGAACACATGTACGACGATACCGGTAACGATGCACTCCCCGTGCCCATGCACCGGCGACACCAGCTTGCGTCCGGTTATCGCGAGCTGCAAATGACCCTCTGCCGCAACAAGGGCGTCCTCATAGACCGAAGGGGGCATCATGGCGGAAGCCGACCCGGAAAGGGCCGCCAAGACCGATCCCATCGTCAGTGCGTTGCGGATCATCCGGTTCGGCATCACTCGCTGATCCTGCAGTCGGCGCCGCGCTCGACACAGCGGCGAAGCGCCACCTCGAGTTCATCATCTCCTGTGCTCAGGCCCATTTGCTCCAGTGCCGACTGGTAGCCGGCAAGTTTTTCCGGCCCTCCCAGGCGTGCGGCGAGCCGAAACATTTCAACAGCCTGCTCACCTTCCCCCAGCGCCGCCAGGATGTGGGCATAGGTGTCAGCTTCAAAAGCCTGCTCGGCACCCAGCGCGGGATCGGCCGCAAAATAGGCTTCCATCACCGGCCGCGCCGCCTCGGCCTCCCTGCATCGTAGAGCAGCCAGGCCAGCTCGTTCGCCCGCCCCAGGGTATCGGGGAGGCCGGCCGCTTGCGTGGCCTGATAGGCTTCCACCGCTTCCTCGTTGCGGTTCAGCAGCAGCAGGGCCTCGACCAGTGTCCACTGGCCAAGTTCATGGCTGAAATCGAGAGATACCGCGTGCTTCGCGGCCTCCAGCGCTTCGGCGTTCCTGCCGACATCGAGAAGGGCAAGCGAAAGGTTGCTGAACAGGAACGCTTCTTCGAGGCCGATTTCCGCCGCGCGTTCATAGTCGGCAATGGCGTGCTCGACACGGCCGGTCTCATAGAGGCAGCGGCCACGAAAGGCGTAGGTATGTGCCCGCTCCGGCGCCAGTTCCACCGCCCTGGGCGCGTCCTCGATACATTGTTGGTAGCGGCCGGCATCGGCCAGGGTGCCCAGCAGCACCACCGCGGCCCGCCAGTAATCCGGCTCAACGTCGCGGGCCTGGACATGCGCGGCGACCGCAGCGTCCACATTGCCCAGGCCGTTTTCGAGATACCCCTTCTCGATCCAGGCATCGGCAAGCCCGGGGGCAAGTTCGATGGCATCCCCAATGGAGGCCTCCGCTGCCTCCGGATCGCCGGAGCGACGCTGCAATTTCGCCCGCTTGGTCAGCAGCCGGGCTTTTTCGCCGGCATCTTCGGTATCACTGATGGCCGCCGAACAGGCTGCGAT
>JAEZFJ010000014.1 GCA_023437755.1 Pseudomonadota bacterium | reverse complement strand
CTGCCCGCCAGCAGGCCCAGGGCCGCGATGCGCTGCCGGTGGTCGTCCACGCCCGCGAGCAGCACGAGAAGGTGCGCGCCATCCCCTGGAACCCCGACGCCTATGAGGTGCTCGAGGATGCCCGGAGCCTCGAGCGCTGGATCGAGATGATCTACCGCTCCGGCATCGTCGCCACCGACACCGAAACCACCGGCCTCGACAACCAGACCGCCGACCTCGTGGGCATCAGCTTCTCGGTCGGGCCGGGCACCGGCGCCTACCTGCCGCTCGGCCACCATGCCGGCGATGGCGACATCTTCGGCGGCGGCGGCAAGGCCGAGGGGCAGATGGACTTGGCGGAAGCGCTGGACCTCCTGCGCCCTGTTTTCGCCGATCGCTCGATCCTGAAGATATTCCACAACAGCAAGTACGATCTCGGCCTGCTCCGCCGCTATGGCGTCGAGGTGAACTCCATCGACGACACCCTCCTGCTCAGCTATTCGCTCGATGGCCCGCAGTTCAACACCATGGCCGAACTAGCCGACCACTGGCTCGGCGTCCCCGGCCAGTCGATCAAGGAACTGCTCGGCACCGGCAAGTCGCAGAAAACCTTCGCCGAGGTCGACGTCGCCTCGGCCGCCCGCTATGCGTGCGAAGATGCCGACATGACCTTCCGGCTCTGGCGCATCATCAAGCCGCGCCTTGCCGCCGAGAACATGACCACGCTCTACGAGACCATCGAGCGCCCGCTCGCCCCGGTCCTCGCCCGCATGGAAGGGCGCGGCATCTCGGTCGACCGGCAGATCCTCGCGCGCCTCTCGGGCGATTTTGCCCAGCGCGCCGCTGCCTTCGAGTCCGAGGCGCACGAGCTCGCCGGCCGCAAGTTCAATCTCGGCTCACCCAAGCAGCTCGGCGAAATCCTGTTCGACGAAATGAAGCTCGAGGGCGGCTCCCGCACCAAGACCGGCGCCTGGTCCACCGGCGCCGACGTGCTCGAGGATCTGGCGCAAAAGGGCGTGCCGCTGGCCCGCGCTGTGGTCGACTGGCGCCAGCTCACCAAGCTCATGGGCACCTATACCGATGCCCTGCCCACCTACATCAACGCTCACACCGGCCGCGTCCACACCACCTATTCGCAGCACTCCGTGCTCACCGGGCGCCTCACCAGCAACGATCCGAACCTGCAGAACATCCCGGTGCGCACCGAGGACGGCCGCAAGATCCGCACCGCCTTCGTCGCCGCGCCGGGCAAGACGCTGATCTCGGCCGACTACTCGCAGATCGAATTGCGCGTCCTTGCTCACATCGCCGACATCCAGGCGCTCAAGGATGCCTTCGAGGAAGGCCTCGACATCCACGCCATGACCGCCTCGGAAATGTTCGGGGTGCCCGTGGAAGGCATGCCCAGCGAAGTCCGCCGCCGCGCCAAGGCCATCAATTTCGGCATCATCTACGGCATTTCGGCCTTCGGCCTTGCCAACCAGCTCGGCATCGAGCGCTCGGTCGCCGGCGACTACATCAAGACCTATTTCGAGCGCTTCCCCGGCATCAAGGACTACATGGATCAGCAGCGCCGCCGGGTGAAGCAGGACGGCTATGTGATGACCATCTTCGGCCGCAAGATCAACTTCCCCAACGCCAACTCCTCGCACGCCGCCGAGCGCAGCTTTGTCGAGCGCGCCTCGATCAACGCCCCCATCCAGGGCTCCGCCGCCGACATCATCCGTCGCGCCATGATCCGCATGGAACCCGAGCTCGCGCGCGAAGGCATCGAAGCCGACATGCTGCTCCAGGGCCACGACGAACTGATCTTCGAAGTCCCCGAGGGCACGGAAGAAGCCGCCATGCCGGTGATCAAGCGGGTCATGGAAAGCGCGGCCGAACCAGCCGTGCGGCTAACGGTGCCGATCCAGGTGGACGCGCACGCAGCCAAGGACTGGGATGGGGCGCATTAGCGAGGGCGGCGCCCACGTCACGAAGGCAGTTTGCCTATGCTAGTACGCTGGGTACTCTCGGACGAGTTCCAGGCGCGTGTCCTCCGGTGTGCTATCTCCATGCAGCACGGAACCTGCCTGCAAGAGTAATCCGTATTGATTTAGGGTGTCATACGCCGTCTTAGAACTAATCAGACCCGATATCATCATCGAACTTAGCATCCGGAAGACAGCCTCCCCCCGGTATCTGCCGGTTGCGGACGATATACGTTCCACCAGAACCAAAATCTGAGCATCGGACAGGTCGGTCTTGCCGAAATAGTGCTTCGTTGCTGCTACTATACCGTTTACCGTTTACCCCTCGGGCATATCTAACCGCACACAGGTAGATTTCCAGTTGCTCGTCTTTCTCGACCTGTCGGTCCAGCCAGTAGGCTAGAAGAACCTCGATCACCTTCCTTCTGAGTTTCTTGTTTAGATCGACTATGAATAGCGTCCTTGCGAGTTGCTGAGTGATAGTCTTTCCACCTCCCGCACTATTCCCCTTCAGACGCTGACCAATGGAGCGCGCGATAGCGCGAACATCCACACCGGCATGTTCTCGGAAACGACGATCTTCACGGTAGACGACGTATCTCTTGGCCACAGTTAGATCGAAATTCAGTCGATGGGCCTCATATCTAGCAAGTCTAGCTCGATACAGGATCGTGCCCATACCGCCGGCAAGCCGGAGCCGAAGCAACTTGGCCACTAACGTGGCGAATACAAGTAGAGTGTTCTCATGAGTGTCAAATAGGCTCACCCTGACGAAATAGAGGGATAAGGCAAACCATACGACTCAAACCAAAACGCAGAGTATCGTTCGCGTTCCTACGCCATTCACGATCAAAGAGATCTCAAAAGCATCGATGACAAGGTACGCGGACAGGCTGAATCCGTAGGT
>JAEZFJ010000005.1 GCA_023437755.1 Pseudomonadota bacterium | reverse complement strand
CGGAGATGCGCGCGGAGGATTGGCTGATGCGGCCCATGGCGGCCGTGGCCTCCTCCATGACGCCGCCGCCGGCCTCGGCTTCCTTGGACACCGCGCTGGCATTGCGGCTGGCGTGCTCGGCGCCGGCGGCGTTGTCGACGACGGTGCGGCTGAGTTGCTCGATGGCCGCGCCGGTCTCTTCCAGCGTCGCGGCCTGGCGGGTGGTGCGGTCGGAGAGGTCGTTGGCACCGGCGAGGATCTCGCCCGTGGCCGTGCGGAGGGCACCGGAGGTGGAGCGAAGGCGTCCGACGATGGCGGTGAACTGGTCGGCGACGCTGTTGGCGTCGTCCTTGAGGCGCGCGAAGGCGCCCTGGTAGTCACCGGTGACCCGAAGATCGAGCTGGGCCTGGGCGAGGGCGGCGAGCACGGTCGAGGTTTCGCCTAGCCCGCGTTCGACCGTCGCCACAAGGCCGTTCACGTCTTCGCCCAGGCGCCGCAGTTCCGGATCGGGCAGGTTGGTGTCGACGCGGCCGGAGAAGTCACCGGCTCTTGCCGCTGCGGCGACCCGGCCGATGTCGCGCTGCAGCGCTTCAACCATCGCGACCTGCTCGGCGCGCTCGGCGTGCATGCCCTGTTCGGTCTGGCGGAGTTCGGCCATGCGCAGGCCGTTCTGGCGGAACACTTCCACCGCTGCCGCCATGTCGCCGAGTTCATCGGCTCGCTGGAGGCCAGGAACCCCGGCGTCGAGCCGATCGCCAGCGATATCGGTCATCGCCGTGGTCAGGCGGCTCACCGGGCGGGTGATGGTGCGGGCAAAGAGAATGGCTGAGAGCCCTGCAAGGGCGAGTAGCATCCCGCCGATGGCGATCAGCATGGTGCGCAGGCCGTCGATGGGTGCGGTGATATCGGCGACGCTCTCGAGCGCGACCACCGACCAGTCGACCCCGCCGAAGCTCAGCGGCTCCGCGGCGACGACGTAGGATTGCCCGTCAAGGTGGGGCATGACGCCCATGCCAGGTGTGCCGGCGATAGCGGCGCGCACCACATCGCTGTCGAGCGCAAGGCTCAGCACATCGTTGCCCTCGGTGAGGGGTGAATCGGTCCGCGCCAGCCCATCGGCACCGACGAGATAGATCTCGCCGCTCTCGCCCAGCCCGCGCGTGCGGGCAAGCACCGCAGCGATCCGGTCAGAGGGCAGCTGGAAGGCCAAAACACCGACCAGCAGACCCTGCTGATGAACGGGCTGGGCGATGAAGCTCGCCGGTGCGCCGTTGCTTGGCCCGTAGGGGGCGAAATCGGTGAGGAACACCTGGCCCGGGTCAGCGGCACGCGCGGCCCGCACCACGCGGCCAAGATCTGTGTCTGCCCAGGGGCCAGCCCCCTCGGCAAAGCTGGTGGCGAAATCGGCCTCCTTGGCGACCGTGTAGACGTTCATGCCCTGATAATCGAACAGGAACACGTCGTAGTAGCCTCGCGTCTCCAGCAGGGCGCGGAAGTCGGCGTGAAGGGTGCGGTGGTGCATGTCGTAGACGGGCACCTTGTCGGACACGTCGAGCAGGTGACGCTCACCCACCGGATGCGGATTGTCGGTGATGAAGGCCTGCTGCAGGATCTCGGTGGGGTCACCCTGTCCCCGCAGCGAGTACATGTCACCGGAGAAGGTGTCGATCGCAGCAGCGACCTCCGAGCGCGCTGCGAACAGCGACAGGTCGGCTGAGACTTCGTGGAGGTAAGCATCGAGTGCGGTCTGCGCATTGCTCGCGGCCGAACTCAGTCGTTGCTGGGTTTGGCCGGTGACGATGGACGTGCCGGCAAAGAAGGCGGCAACCCCAAGGCTCGTTCCGGTCAACAGGACCAGCACCACCACCACGGCAGGGAGCTTGAAGGCAAGTTTGAGTTTGGTCATGCGGAGCATCCGGAGTTGCGGCATTGCCTTGTCAGGGCATGGCCCGCAGCTCCTCTCCGCGGTCATGTCGGTGAGAGCCTAAGAGCAGAATGGTTAAGGAAGGGCTGCTCGGGGGCAGCCCTGCAGGAGTTGCGCCAGAGGAAACCTAGAATTCGTTCCAATCCTCAGCCAGCGCGGCATTGCCCTGGCTCGAATAGGAGCGGGCCGCCGACTTCACCTTGTCCACCGCAGCACGGATCGGGCGTGCCGGGGTGGCCGCTTCCGCCGTCGGCTCGACGGTGAAGATGCCGATGACCTGGTCGAGTTCGCTGGCCTGCGCTTCGGTCTGCTCGATCGCAGCGTTGGTCTCTTCCACCAGGGCGGCGTTGTGCTGGGTCATCTCGTCAAGCGTCCGGACGGCGACGCTGACCTCGTCGATGGCAGCAGCCTGGGCGCGGCTCGCCTCGGTGATCGCGTGCATCAGCGCGGCGTTCTCGTTGACGGCAGCGAGCATGGCGGAGAGTTGCGTCGTGGCATCGGAGACGAGCTTGCTGCCACCCTTCACCTCGATGGCCGACTGTTCGATCAGCGCCTTAACCTCGGCGGAAGCGGAGGCGGCCGACTGCGCCAGGCGCCGGACTTCCACCGCGACCACGGCGAAGCCCTTGCCGGCCTCGCCAGCCCGGGCCGCCTCGACCGAGGCGTTCAGGGCCAGCAGGTTGGTCTGGAAGGCGATGTCGTCGATCATGCCGATGATGTTGCTGATCTTGGCCGAGGACTGCGTGATCCGCTCCATGGCCGAGTTGGCCTGCTCCATCACCTCGCCGCTCCGGGTGGCGCTGTGCGACACCGCCTGCGCCTTGCCATTGGCGTCTTCGGCCATACGTGCGTTCTCGGCGACGGTGCTGGCCAGTTGCTCCATGGTGGCACTGGTTTCTTCGATGGTCGCCGCCTGCTTGGTGGTGCGTTCGGACAGATCGTTGGCGCCGGAGAGGATCTCGCCAGTGGCAGTCTTGAGCTGGCGGGAGGTCGTCCTGAGTTGCCCCACCACCTCGGTGAGCTTGTCGGCGACGGCGTTGGTATCTGCCTTGAGGCGGGCAAAGGCGCCCTGGTAGGCGCCCTGCATGCGCTGGGTGAGATCGGTGTTGGCCAGCGCTGCGAGCACGGCACCGGTTTCGCCGATGCCGCGGTCGACCGTTTCAACCAGGCTGTTGACGCTGCCGGCGAGGGAATTCAGCTCGGGATCGGAGAACTGGGCGTGCACGCGCTTGGAGAAGTCGCCGGCAATGGCGGCGTCGACCACCTCGCCGAAGGCGGCCTGCAGCGCCACCATCATGTCGGTGCGTTCGTCGCGTCGGCGGACCGCGGCTGCGCGCTCTTCCTCGCTCATCTGGCTGATCCTGAGCCCGTTGTCGCGGAACACTTCCACCGCGCGAGCCATGGCGCCGATCTCGTTGCCGCGGGTGCTGTAGGGCACGTCGGTCTCGTAGTCGCCTTCGGCGATCTGCTTCATCGTGGCGGCCAGCTTCGGTATCGGCCGCATCATCAGCCGTGACAGGAACCAGCCGGCGGCGCCAAGCACGACCAGCGTGCCGGCCCCCACCATCAGCAGCAGCCCGAGCGTCTGGTAGATCACGATCTCCGACCGGGCCTTGTCGACGCCGACGAACAGCAGGCCCACCGGCGCACCCGCCATGTCCAGGATCGGTTGATAGGCGGTGTGATACGGTACGCCGGAGATGGGCGCATCGCCATAATACGCTTCACCGGCGAGAAGGCTCGCATGAGCCGGATGTTCAGCGCCGATGGGGCTGCCAATGGCCCGCTCTCCATCGGGTCCCACCAATGTCGTGGTCATGCTGACATAGTCGCCGGCGGCAGCGTCCCAGCCGTAGATGGCGGCCGACTGGCCGGTGATGCGGGCGATGGAGTCGACGATGTCATGATTGATGAACTGGCGCGGCATGGCAAAAGTCGAGATGCCGGCGATGTCGGTGCCCTCTTCGTTCCAGATCACCTCGGCGCCGGGCAGCTTACCCTGGACGATGGTGGCTGCGGTCTTGAGGTTCACGAACTGCTGGGTCTCTGCGGAACTGCGGACCGAGCCCGACAGGGTCACATAGATGGAGGCCGTCACCACTGCCACGGCGACGAGAATGGCCGAGATCACCAGAGCCGCAATCATTGTCGTCAGCTTGATGTTGCCAAGCCAATGTCCAATTCGCTTCATGTTTGAAAACCTATGCTCCCCCCGGCCTGCAGAGCCAGCCGCAAGGATACGTCCGAACACTTGGGGAATGCTTAATACCCGCTGGCCGCCGATCAGGAGACGGAGTTTCAACACAGAAACGACGCCCGGAGGCGCCGTTTCGAGGTCAGTAGAAGGCCGACTAGAAGCTGGTCCAGTCCTCCGCCAGCCCGGCAATGCCCAGGGTGGCAA
>JAEZFJ010000413.1 GCA_023437755.1 Pseudomonadota bacterium | reverse complement strand
GTGGCAGGGCGTCGACAATCCGGTGCTGTCCCTCGCGCAGGCCCCCAGCGCATCCAATTTCTACATGGCCACGATCGGCCCGACGCCGGTGCCCTATATCGAGCATCGCCTGACCAACAAGCGGCGGAGCAACATCAAGCGCGGCATTCGGCGGCTCGAGGAGACCTACGGGTCCCTGCGGGCGGTGCGCGTGAACGAGGCAGCACTGCTGGAGGCAGCCCACCGCGTCTTCCTGGAACAGCGGGGTGCACGGTTCGGCGAGATGGGCGTGCGGAACGTCTTTGCCGATGACGGATTCGTCCGCCTGTTCCGGGAACTCACCGCCAAGGAATTCGGCAAGAGCCGGCCGGCCCTGTGCGTGCATGTGCTCATGGCCGGGGACGAGATCGTCGCCACCTGCTGGGGGGTGATGGCTGGCAATCACTATTCGCAGTACATCAATTCGACCAGCAGCGGCCCCGCCGCCCAGTACAGCCTGACCGCGATCCTGAACGGGCTGGTGATGGACGACCTCACCCAGGCGGGAATCGTCACCATGGACATGGGACTGGGGGATTTCGGCTACAAGACGGAATGGACCGAGGCGATGCCGGTCTACCACAGCGTGATCGCGCTGACGCCCCGCGGCCGGCTGGCCGAGCAGGTCATGTCCGCCCAAGCCTGGGCGAAGCGGCGGATCAAGCAGACGCCGTGGCTGTGGAGCGCTGCGAAGCGGCTGCGTCACACGCTCTATCAACTGGTCCACAAGCGCTGAAACAGGAAGGGCGGCCGATGTGCCGGCCGCCCCGCATGTTGTTCTCGGAGGCTGGGGACTACATCCCCACCTGCTTGGGCTTGGCTTTGTCGCGGTAGTAGTAGTTCGCGTCCTTGCCCAGCACCAGCGAGCGGATCACCTTGCGCAAGCCCTCGCTGCGGCGGAGCGGCGCGGCCAGGAGCGCCAGGGTCTGGACGGCGGCCACCTTGAGGGCGTCGAAGGCGGGATTGGCGCCGGGTGCCTGCTGCGGGAAGCCGCGGTCGCGCAGCATGGAATTGGCGACATAGAGATTGTTGCGCCGCTTCACCTCGGGCGTCTTCCAGGTGATGGCGAGCGAGATGGAATAGCTGTCCTTGGTCTTTACCCAGTGCGGCCAGATATAGGGCACGAACACCCCTTCGCCCGGCTTGAGCTCGTTGACGGTGCCGCGGACCGCGTAGGCGTCATCGAACTTCAGGTTGCGGTGCTTGGTGATCGCGTGCTCGATCTGGTCTTCGCTGGCGATGCTGCGGTCGGTGTTGTCATAGATGGCGAACTGCTTGTCGCCGTGGATCTGAACGAAGAAATTGTCCTCGCTGTCGAGGTGGAACGGGGTCGTCGAGTTCGGGGACGACACGAACATGAAGCCCTGGATGTCGGTGAAGCGGGCGCGCTTCACGTCGCGGAAGCCACGTGCCTTGGCGACCGAATCCAGCACTTCCTCGAGCAGGGCCCTGTAGGTCGGGTGGTGCTCGACACGCTTCAGCACCATCCAGGCGCCGGCGGTCTCGATCTGGGAGACGACCTCCTCGGGATCGAGATCGACCAGCGGGGTGGAGGACGGGTCCTGGCTGACCGCAGCCTTGCCGGAGTTGTACTCGATGCGATCGCGCGGCAGGGCTTTCACCAGCTGCAGGATGGCCGGCAGGGTGAGGCGCGGATCGCCTGCGAGCGCATGGTTGATGCGGAAGGGCTGGTTGGGGAACAGGTTCTCGAAAGCCGCGTCGTCGGCGGTCAACAGAGCAGTCACGAGCGTTTCTCCTTGAGGTTTCGGGCGGCGTGAAGAAGCCGCTTGGCGCCGCTGCGGGCGCGGCGACGGGCTGCCATGAGACCGATGATGGCAGCGGCAATGGAGTCATTCGGGGTGGTGGGGATCAGGAGGTCACCAATGGTCAGGCGCTCGCGCCAGACGTGGTCGATCATCGGGTGTCCGGCGTCGGCGGTGGAGTCGACCAGCGTGATCTCGGGATCGGCGGCGTAGTGGCGCGTGAGTTCCAGCGTCAGCTGCACCCCGGGTGAGTAGCGGGACCGGCTCTCGTCATAGGCGATCTTGAAGAACAGCACCCGATCGCGCTGGCGGATCAGAATGCCGGAGGCGATGACCGCGTCCCCGAGGGTGAGTTCCGCGATCTCAACACGGCCGTCGACGCTGAGGCCGGCGGCGGCCTTGCGGATAAAGCTGGCATCGCTTTCGATCTGACCGAGGCCGGTGCCGCCGGCCCCCTTCCATCCGAGCGCCTCGAGCACCAGGAAGCGCTCCAGCGCTGGCATGACTGACTCGGGAGCCCTGGCGATGGTGAACGCGACCGAGCCCTCGTCGGCCAGCCGGCTGCGCTGACGGCGGAGTTCCTTGAGCTTCTTGCCGCCCAGAGTTTCGCGCAGATAGGTCTCGGCGTCAGCGGTGGCGTCGAATGCGGCGCGCTCGTAGCGGTTGTGGATGACGGGGCGGATGCCCCGCTCGGCCATTGCCGCAGACAGCGCGGCAAAGGCCGGACCATCGAGCGTCATGGTC
>JAEZFJ010000391.1 GCA_023437755.1 Pseudomonadota bacterium | reverse complement strand
CATCGCGTCGCCCACGGCGACCGGCTTGGCGCGCACAACCATGGTGTGGCCGCGATAGTCGGTGCTGACGCCCTCGAGGCTTTCCCCCTCGAACGCCCCGGTGATGGCCTCGGAGGTCAGCGAGGTGACAAGCACATCCGCCGCCTCGGTGTGGCCGGAGTCGCTGCGCAACAGGCCATCCTGCCCCACCACCACCACTTCTCCGGTACCGCCGAGCCCCGACAGGCCCTCGATCTGCGTGCTGACGGCCACCGGAGAGATCGCCAGCGCCATCACACCGGTAAACTGCTCGCCCTCATACACGGGCATGGCCATGAAGCTCTCCACCATCGCGGTGGGGGCATAATTGGTGAAATCCACAAAGGCGGCCGCACCGGGCGGCAGATCCTTGGCGGCCGCGAAGGCCTGACCGAGCCCGCTTGCTGCCGCGGCTGCATCGCTCAGGACGTTGGTGACGAAATCGGGGTTCTTGGCGACGGAATAGACCACGTCCCCGGCGGCGCTGATCAGCAGCACGTCGCTATAGTCCCGCTCCTGCATGAGCGTGCGGAACCCGGGATGGAAACGCTTGTGCGGCGCATCGTAGGTCGCGCCCTTGATCCCGACACTGTCGACGGACGCACGGTCTTCCGGGTTGGGGCTCTCGGTGCCATAGGCGGCCTGCAACTGCGGCGCTGCCCGTTCCTTGAGGCCCATGCGCAGTTCGTCCACCGCGCGAGTCAGGCCCTTCATCGCCGCGACGGTATCGGAGCGCTGCACGAACAGCCTGAGGTCCACTTCCGCGCTCTGGTAATAGTCGCTGACCATCACGCTGGCGGTGTTGAGCGCCGCTTGCATCGACTGGTTGCGCTGTTCCTGAACCGTGCCGAGACCGATGAAATAGCTCGCAATGCCGACGCCGGCGCTGACCACCAGGGCCGACCCCACCAGCGCCAACGGCAACTTCTGTGCGATCTTCAACTGCGGCAGCAAACGCATCCTATCACTCCGTGCGACTTGTCCCGGCCGCCGCTTCTGCGGCACGCCATCGGCGTCTACCGGCGACAAGGAAATTCCCCCACCGGCAGAACCGGCACAGTTGCAACGATATACGGGGGCGGCTTAATCAGTCCTTACGGGCGTGGCACGGTGCCCGGTTTTTCAGCAGTCTGCCTCGGGAAAACACCAAGGCCGCCCTGGCGGACGGCCTCGACACGTCCGGTGCGGCAGATGACCTCAGGTCAGCGCCCCGATCACCGCCTCGATGCGCTTCTTCATGGTCGAAGCGTCGAACGGCTTGATGATGTAGTTGTTCACGCCGAACGAGATCGCCTCCTTCACCTGCTCCTTGTCGGAGCGGCCGGTGGCCATGATGAACGGCATCGCCTGGGTCCGTGGATGCTTGCGGATGACCTTGAGCAGGGTCAGCCCGTCGATGTCTTCCATGTTCCAGTCGGAAATGATCAGGTCGACATTGGTTTTCTCGAGTTTGCCCAGGGCGTCACGACCGCTCTTGGCCTCGATGATGTCCTTGAAGCCCAGCTGAGTGAGAATGTACTTGCAGATCCCGCGCATGGACTGCTGGTCGTCGACGACGAGGACGCTGAGAGCGCTGGCTTTGGGCATGGTCTCGTATACACCTTCTTGGCGCCACGGAGCCGGCTGGCGGCTCCGTTCCTTCTGTCCCTCAAGTCTAGAAGGGCAAGCGTTACAAATCTCTCAATCAGGCCGCGCACATTGCACGCCTCAGCCCGCTCACGCGGCGGTTTTGAGCCGGATCAGGGCGTTTGCCAGCCGGCTGGCAATTGCCTCCAGTGGCGCCTGTTCGATCACCGCGCCCTCCTCGAAAGCCACCCGCGGCATGCCGTAAACCAGCGCCGTGGCCTGATTCTGCCCCACCGTATAGGCGCCCGCCTCCCGCATCAGTTTGAGGCCCCGCGCCCCGTCCCGGCCCATGCCGGTCAGGATCGCACCGACAGCCAGCGGGCCGATGGTGCGGGCAACCGATTCGAACAGCACGTCGACGCTCGGCCGGTGCCCCGAGGCGAGGTCATCCTGCGCCAGCCGCGCCTTGAGCTGCCCCGAGCTGCGCTCGACCCGCAGGTGGTAGTCACCCCGCGCCACATAGGCGTGGCCCGGGACGAGCGGCATGCGGTCAGCCGCCTCCACCACCTTGACCGCGCAGAGCTCGTCGAGCCGTGCGGCAAAGCGATTGGTGAACCCCGCCGGCATGTGCTGGGCGATGACCACCGGCGGGCAGTCCGCCGGCAGCTCCGCCAGGACGGTGCGGATCGCTTCGACGCCGCCCGTGGACGCGCCGAGCGCAATGAGTGCCCCGCTCGGTGCCGCCGCAGTCTTGATCGCCAACTTGGGTGCGTCGGCCCGGCCCATGGCGCGCCCGCGCACATCGGATTTTGCCGCCGCCCGGATTTTGTCCCTCAGCCCTGCCCCGAACGCCTCGATGCCGCCCTCGAACTCGGCGCTGGGCTTGGCGACGAAGTCCACCGCCCCCAGCTCCAGTGCCAGCAGCGTCTCGCTCGCGCCCTTCTTGGTCAGCGTTGACACCATCACCACCGGCATCGGGCGAAGGCGCATCAGCTTCTCGAGAAAGGCAAGCCCGTTCATGTTGGGCATTTCGATGTCGAGCGTCACCACGTCCGGGTCGAGCGTCTTGATCTTCTCGCGGGCGTCGATCGGGTCGGTGGCCGTTCCCACCACCACGATGTCCCCGTCGCGACTGAGCATCCGCGACAGCACCTCAC
>JAEZFJ010000174.1 GCA_023437755.1 Pseudomonadota bacterium | reverse complement strand
GCGCTCGGCGCCGACGACGACACCGGCGAGCCGAGCACCAAGACGGGGCACATCGTCATGGTCGGCTATGGCCAGGTGGGACGCGTGGTCGCCGACGGGCTGAAAGCCACCGACGAGCCGCTGGTGGTCATCGAGGACTCCGACCACGACGTTGCTGCGGCGCGCGCCGCCGGGCACGAAGTGGTGGTGGGGAATGCCGCCAGCACCCCGGTGCTGCGGCTCGCCAATCTCGAACAGGCCCGTACCCTGCTGGTCGCCATCTCCAATGGCTTCGAGGCCGGCACGGTCTGCGAGTCCGGCCGCAAGCTCAACCCATCGGTCCGCATCATGGCGCGAGCCTATTCCGAAGAGGAGGAGGCGCATCTGCGTACGCTGGGCGCCGATGTGGTGATCCGCGGCGAGCGCGAGATCGGGCTCGGGCTGCTGGCCTGGCTGCGCGGGGAACGCGGTAATCTGCCGACCAAGCCAGCTGAGCCCGTCGAGCCGGCGGTAAAACTGCCGCCCGCCGAGAACCTGCTGGCGCAGGCCAGCGTGCCGACCGAGGCGATGACCGTCGCCATTCCCGAAGCTGCACCGGCCGCCGCGGTAGCTGGGGTCGCCGTGTCCTCGGCCGCAGCCGAAGGGAGTGCCCAGTCGATTGCGGCCACTGAGGAACCCGCCACCACGACAGCGGGAAGCC
This sequence comes from Pseudomonadota bacterium, assembly GCA_023437755.1. GTDB lineage: Bacteria > Pseudomonadota > Alphaproteobacteria > Rhizobiales > Devosiaceae > Devosia. The sequence continues at coordinate 2,415 of JAEZFJ010000174.1, read as the reverse complement.
AGGAGGCCGAAGCGCCCGAGAGCGGCGATGCGAGCCTGGAGAACGATCCGGTGGTGGTGGTTGCCATAGAAGGCGGCAGCGAGCCTGTTGCCGCAGCGGACGTCCCCCCTGCCGAGACGCTGGAGACCATCGAGGCGACACCCGCGGTAGCGGAAGCGCCCGCCCTCGCGGAAGCAGGTGAGGGCGATAGGGCGGCCGAGCTCGGGGACCAGCCTGTTGCCGAACCGGAGTTGCCGAGCGAACCCGCGGCGCCAGCCGCTGAAACCGCGACGGACGCCGCGCTGGACGCTGAAGCGGCACCGTCGACCGAAGTGGACGGGGTGCCCGAGCCCGCAGGGGACGACGAGCGGGGCGATGGCCCCGAAGCGACGACCACTGCCGAACCGGCGTCGCCCGAAGACGGTGCCACTCCGACGACACCGGCGAGCAGAGGCAGACGCCGGCAGCGCCGCCGCTAGAGTCTGGGCAGCGCTGGAAGGAGCTTGGGGGCACAGGTGATATCGCAGAAAGCAAAATACGCCTTGCGGGCGCTGGTTTCGCTGGCTCGGGCCGGCCGGGGCGAGACCCGCATGATCGGCGAGATTTCACGCGAGCAGGCGATCCCCAAGAAATTCCTCGAGCAGATCCTGCTGGAGCTGAAGCGGGCCGGCCTGGTCGCCAGCCGCCGCGGCCGCTCCGGTGGCTATGAGTTGCTGCGGCCAGCCGAGCAGATCACTTTCGGCGAAGTACTGCGGCTGATCGATGGCCCGATCGCGCCGCTGCCCTGCCTGTCGATCATCGCCTATCGCCGCTGCGAGGATTGCCGTGAGGAAGCCGAATGCGAGATCCGCCACGTGTTCGAGCGGGTGACGCTGGCTACGCGCGCCGTCCTCGACCGCACCAGCCTGGCGGACTCGCTGCGGCTCGAAGACCTGCCGGTCTAGGACGCGCGGGCGGCGGGAGAACCCTCGGCAGCGAACTGCTGGGCCAGCTTCTCGGCCGTTACCGGGCGCGACAGCAGATAGCCCTGCAACTGGTTGCAGCCCATCTTCTGCAGCATCAGCTGCTGTTGCTCGGTCTCCACGCCTTCGGCAGTGACCTTCATGTGCATGGCGCGGCCGAGATCGATGATCGACTGCATGATGCTTTCGATCTCGCTATCCTTGCCGAGCTGGGCGGTGAAGGACTGGTCGATCTTGAGCTTGTCGACGCCATGGTTGCGCAGATAGCTGATCGAGGAATAGCCGGTGCCAGAATCGTCGAGCGCGACGCGGATGCCACTGGCGCGCAGGTGCCGCAAGGTTTCCTGCACCATGGGTGAGTTCTGCAGCAGCAGCCCTTCGGTGATCTCGAGCTCCAGCCGCTTCGGCTGGAGACCGGTTTCGGCCAAAATCTCCAGGACGCGCTCGGCGAAGCGCTCATCGCGGAACTGCACGGGCGACACGTTCACCGCCACCCAGGGCAGGCCGGTCGCAACGGCATAGGCGCAGGCCTGCCGCATGACCCAGAACCCGAGCATGTCGATCAGACCGCGTTCTTCGGCCAGCGGGATGAAGGTAACAGGAGACAGGCGGCCCCGGGTGGCATGCTCCCAGCGCACCAGGGCCTCGGCCCCAACCATCGCACCCGTGCTCGCTTCGTAAATGGGCTGGTACACCAGCTCGAGACCGGTGTCGTTCAGCAGCGCCGCGCGCAGATCAAGTTCCAGGATGCGCCGCTCGCGCACGGCATCACCGAGTTCACCGGCGAAGAGCTGCGCCCGCCCGCGGCCGCTGCCCTTGGCTTCATAGAGCGCGATATCGGCCTGGCGGAGGATCTCCTCGGGAGACTGGGAGGCGTCGGTGACCACCACCCCCACGCTGCCGCCGCAGCGGGCGGTGTGACCGTCGATCACGAAGGGTTCGTCGAGCGCGGCCACGATCCGCTGGCTCATCTCTTCGGCACGCGGGTGCGTGGTCTCGAACTGGATCACCGCGAACTCATCGCCGCCAAGGCGCGCCACGGTGTCGACCTCCTCGACCAGATCGCAAAGACGCCTGGCCGCCTGCCGGATCAACTGGTCGCCCGCGGGATGGCCGAGCGTGGCGTTGACGTGCTTGAAGTGGTCGAGATCGACGAAGTGGACGGCCAGGCTGGAGCCGGTGCGGCGGGCATTGGCGAGCGCCTGCTCCAGGCGATCCTCGAACAGGGCGCGGTTGGAAATGCCGGTCAACAGATCGTGGAAGGCAAGGAAGCTCGCCCGCGCCTGCGTGGTCTCCAACTGATTGGAGGTGCTGCGCAGCCGTCCCAACAGGAGCAGCAGGCCAAGGCCGGCCATCACCACGCCGCTCAGGATCACCGGCGCAGTTTCGCGGATCAGCTGGAAGGCGGGCTCACGCGGCTCCCAGGCCAGGAAACCCTGTATCCGTCCGGAGGTGTTGCTGACCGGGATGGCGA
>JAEZFJ010000322.1 GCA_023437755.1 Pseudomonadota bacterium | reverse complement strand
CAAGAGAATGGCTGAAGGCCTCAAGATCGAGATCGTGTCGCCCGAGCGGCTGCTGCTGTCGGAAACCGTGCACTCGGTCACCGTTCCGGGCACCGAAGGCTATTTCACGGTGATGAACGACCATGCGCCGTTCATGACCACGCTGCGTCCGGGCTTCATCACTGTGACCCGCGATGGCGGCCGGGCCGACATCTATTTCGTGCGCGGCGGCTTTGCCGACGTATCGCCGGAGGGACTCACGATCCTCGCCGAGGAATCGGTGCCGTTCTCCGAATTCAACCACGCCGACCTGCAGACGCAGATCCAGGCGGCGCAGGAAGAGCTGACCCGCGCCGAGTCTCCCGAAGATCGCAGTTATGCGCAGGAAGTGGTCAGCGGCCTGCTCAACCTCGCCGTGGAAGCACAGCAGATCAACGGCGCGCACGTTCACTAGGCGGACCCGCCAAACCGACTTCGACCATGCCCGGCTTCGCGCCGGGCTTTTTTTGTGCCGGAGATGGTGGCGGACCTCAGGACCGCAGGCACGGGCGCGCGTGGCGTGGTTCCCCTTCAAAGGTGGGGCGGGTGCTTCGATGACCCATGCGGCAGCCGCTATCGGCTGAGCTCAGCCGATATCCTTGATCGGCTTCCAGGTGGCGACGCGCCAGAGATAGATCACCACCGCCAGGATCACGATGCCGGTGGAGACCGGATCCACCCAGGCTTCGACGATGTGATAGCCCGCCTGCAGGAGGTAGCCGGCAGCGGTGAGCAGGGCGGTCCAGATCAGCGTGCCGACCGCCGAGATGGCGAGGAAACGGCCAAAGGGCATGGCGGCGAGGCCGGCCGGTACTGAAATCAACGTGCGGATCGCAGGGATCAGGCGGCCGATGAATACGGCCCAGCCACCATAGCGCTCAAACCAGTGATGCGCCTTGTCGATGTCGTCTTCGCTCAGGGTGGCAATCCGGCCGAGCTTGTTGCACAGCCAGGTGAAGCGCTCGAGCCCCATCACGCGCGCCACCACATACCAGGCAGAGGTGCCGACCAGCGAACCCAGCGTGCCGGCGGCAAGCACCCCAATGGCATTGAGATCGCCATTGGCGGCGACATAGCCGGCAAACGGCATGATGAGTTCGGACGGAATGGGGGGGAAGATGTTCTCCACCACCATCAGCAGGAAGATGCCGAAATAGCTCCAGCTGGTGATGAAGCCGATGATGAACTCGCTCATGCCGGTTCCCCCCTGGGCCGAGTGGCTATCGTTGTGTTCCGAAGAGCCCGGTTTCACCCCGGCCTGGAGCCGGGGTGATGTTCGAGATCTCGGGATGGGTCGCCGCTTTCACGGGGATGCCATCGAGGCTGAAATGCGGTTCCGGATCAGCCGGCCTTGGCGGCGCGGCTCTGCTTCTTGCGCTCGTTCGGGTCGAGCCAGATCTTGCGCAGGCGGATCGACTTGGGGGTCACCTCGACATACTCGTCCTCGGCGATGTAGCCGAGCGACTGCTCGAGCGACAGCTTCTTGGGCGGGGTCAGGCGAACAGCCTCGTCCTTGGACGTGGTGCGGATATTGGTGAGCTGCTTGCCCTTGAGGGGGTTCACCTCGAGGTCGTTGTCGCGGCTGTGCTCACCGATGATCATGCCCTCGTACACGTCCACACCCGGATCGATCATCATCGGGCAGCGCTCTTCGAGGTTCCACAAGGCATAGGCCACCGCTGTGCCGGTGCCGTTCGAGATCAGAACGCCGGTGCGCCGTCCGGGCAGATCACCCTTGTAGGGGGCGAAGCTGTGGAACAGGCGGTTGAAGATGGCGGTGCCGCGGGTGTCGGACAGCAGTTCCGGCTGGTAGCCGATCAGCGCGCGGGTGGGAACCAGCAGCTTGATGCGGGTGCGGCCGGTGCCGGAGGGGCGCATGTCGGTCAGTTCGCCGCGGCGCTCGGTCAGCTTCTGCACCACGGTGCCGGTGAACTCGTCGTCGACGTCGATGATGACCTCTTCGATCGGCTCCAGCGTCTGGCCGGCGTCCTGCTTGAACAAGACGCGCGGACGGCCGATGGTCAGCTCGAACCCTTCGCGACGCATGTTCTCGATCAGCACCGCCAGTTGCAGCTCGCCACGGCCGGCGACGTCGAAGCTGTCGCCGTCCTCGCCGGGGGTCACGCGGATGGCGACATTGCCCTCGGCTTCGCGCATCAGCCGCTCGCGGATCACGCGCGACTGCACCTTGTCGCCTTCGCGGCCGGCGAGCGGACCGTCATTGATGCGGAAGGTGACCGACAGGGTCGGAGGATCGATGGGGCGCGCTGCGATCGGCGTGGTGATCGCCGGCGAGCAGATGGTGTCGGCGACGGTCGATGTCTCGAGGCCGGCGATGGAGATGATGTCGCCTGCCTCGCCGACATCGATCGGCGTGCGCTCGAGGCCGCGGAAGGCGAGAACCTTGGAGACGCGGCCCTTTTCGACTTCCTTGCCCTCGCGGTTGAGGGTGTGGATCGGGTCACCCGCCCGGACGGTGCCTGCGGCGACGCGGCCGGTCAGGATACGTCCCAGGAACGGGTTGCGCTCGATGGTGGTCACCAGCATGCGGAAGGCGCCCTCTTCCACTTCCGGCTCCGGCACGTGGGAGACGATCTTGTCCAGCAGCGGCGCCAGAGTCTCGCGCGGGCCGGCGGGCTCCTCGGCCATCCAGCCCTGCTTGGCGGAGCCGTAGAGCACCGGGAAGTCGAGCTGCTCGGACGAGGCGTCGAGCGCGATAAAGAGGTCGAAGATTTCTTCGAGCACTTCGAGGTGGCGCTCGTCGGCCTTGTCGATCTTGTTGATGGCAACGATCGGGCGGAGACCGCGAGCCAGCGCCTTGGAGAGCACGAACTTGGTCTGCGGCATCGGGCCTTCGGCCGCGTCAACGAGGATCACCACGCCGTCGACCATGGACAGGATCCGCTCCACCTCGCCGCCGAAATCGGCGTGGCCAGGGGTGTGGACGATGTTGATGCGGGTGTCGTTCCACATCAGCGAGGTGACCTTGGCGAGAATGGTGATGCCGCGCTCGCGCTCGATGTCGTTGGAGTCCATCGC
>JAEZFJ010000320.1 GCA_023437755.1 Pseudomonadota bacterium | reverse complement strand
CCGGTGATCAGCGGCAAGGGCCGGCATCTCTTCACCCCCGACACCCCCACCACCCGCCTCGAGCTCAGGCGCTCCGAAATCACCGGCAAGGGCAATGTGGTGCTCTGGTACGCACGGCGCGCGGGCTAGGTCCACCAGCGGCGATTATCTCCTGACAGGGTTCTTGATCTCAGAAACATGGAGGCAGGAATCGCCCGCTGACGGCGGTTTGCGGCGATTGTGTCGGGGCCGTGGCCGGTTTGCGGCAGAAATTTCGGAACAGTTGCCGCCCGTGGGGATTGGCCTTGCGAACCCCAATCGCCAACCGACGGAAAGGACTGGTCAATGACCCGTACCCGCACACTTTTGCTCGTAGCTCCGCTTCTGGCCGCCACCGGCCTGAGCCCGGCCGCCTATGCACAGGACAGCGCTCAGAACAGCTCTGCTCTCGCTCAACAAGGTCAGAGCTGCGAGGCGCTGACCCTGCTGATCGAGGAGAACCCCGATCGCTTCCGTCCCGATTGGGTGCAGCAGGCCGACGCCGTGGTTCGGGGCGCCGTCGTCACCGATTGTGCCACCTGGTACGAGGCGGGCGAAACCGCGCTCGCCCAACAGGATAGCGGCGAGCAGCAGACCGGCGAAGCCGCCGAGGCGTCCGCCCAGATCGTGGTGACGCAGCCCGATGCAGAGGTCAGCGTCCAGCAGTCGCCGCCGGAAGTGTCGGTGACGCAGCCGCAGCCGCAGGTCTCGGTCGACCAGGGCCGTCCGGACGTTCTGGTCCGTCAGACGCCGCCCAACGTGACCGTGCAGGTTCCGCAGCCGATCATCACCATCGATCAGCCAGCGCCGGAAATCATCATCACCATGCCCGAGCCCGACGTGAACGTCACCACGCCGGAGCCGCAGGTCGAAGTGCGCCAGGCCCAGCCGACCGTCAGCGTCGAGCAGGCCGAGCCGCAGGTCCGGGTGCAGGCGCAGGAGGGTGCCGGCGACGACGGCGAGGCCGATGTCACCATCCAGCAGGGCGAAGCCAACGTCACTACCCGGGCAGCCGAAGGTGAGGCGCAGGTCGACATCCGCCAGCAGGAGCCGGTGGTGCGCTTCGAGCCGGCTCAGCCGAACGTGCAGGTGCAGAGCGAAGGCGAACCGGAGATCCGCTTCGGCCAGTCCGGCGAGCCCAACATCCAGGTGCGTCGCGCCGGTGAAGAGGCTGGGGCAACCGGTGGCACGCCGGGCGCGGCTCCCGACACGGCTCCCGGCGCCGCTGGCGCGCAGGGCCAGACCGACGCGGTGAACCAGCCTGGCTCCACAGCCACCGGCCAGACCCCGCAGATCGTCGAAGATCTCGACGTAACCCTGGGTCAGAGCGGCGAGCCCATGGAACCCGGTCAGATGCAGCCCTACAACGTGGCGGACCTCGTCGGCCAGACCGTCGTGAACGGCCAGGGCCAGGAGCTCGGCACCGTGGAGCGCGTCGTCGACCGCAATGGTCGTGACTATGTAGTCCTCGCCCGCGGCGGCTTACTTGGCTTCGGCGAACGCGAAGTCGGCCTGCCGCTCGACAGCATCTCGGTCGTCGATGGGCGCCTGCTGATGCGCGGTCTGAGCGAACAGGACCTGCAGGAAATGCCGGAGTTCACCAGCCAGGGTGCGCGCGAGTACGGTCAGTCCGACCGCGTCGAGATCGGCACGCCATAACGGCAGCCGCGGCAACTGACGACAAGGCCCGGGGGAACCCCCGGGCCTTTTTCAGGGAGAATCGCGCTTCCGCTTCTGCTTCTTGCCCCGCGCCACTTCGGTGGCAAGCGCCTCGAGCTTGTGGGTCCAGAAGCCGCGGAAATGGTCGAGCCAGTCATCGACGTCGCGCAACGGGCCCGGGTCCAGCGTGTAGATCCGCCGCTGCGCCTCCGAGCGCACTGTGGCGAAGCCGTTGTCGCGCAACACCTTGAGGTGCTGCGACACCGCCGCCTGCGAGATGCCGAACTCCGACCCGATCACCGCAACCACGTCCCCCGAGCTCATCTCGCCGGCAGCGAGCAGTTCGAGGATGCGGCGGCGGACAGGGTCACCCAGAACATCGAAAGCGTGCATCAGGCGGACGGTGGGGCTTCGCCGCAGTAAAAGGCGCGCGTGGCCTCGGCCGCCTTGCGGGCGTGTTCGGGGTCCTCGCCATCGGCGATCGCCGCCTCGCCCCAGGCTCGCGCGCTGAAGGCGTAGCCATCCCTGGCCTCCTGCGACGTCGCCCACTCGGCCGCTGCCTCGGGCGGAACTTCGATGGACGGATCCGAAAGGTGCCGCGCCAGCCCCATGATGCCGAGATCCCAGCCGACGCCGACGGCCCCCGGGCCGTACTGATCCCAGTGCGGGCTGAGCGGCGCCACATGCCGCAGTTCAAGGCGGGTCCCGCCCGCTTCCTCGGTCAGCGTCACATACACCCAGCTCACGCCGCCGCCGAACTCCCAGGTCGCCCCCAGCCGCCTGGGCCGGTCGCATTCGGTGATGGTGCCGCCGGCATTGCCCTCGAACTGATAGCGCCCGCCAAGCCGGAGTTCGCCTGACACCGGCAAGAACCAGCGCCGCAGCCGGTCGGCCGTGGTCAGCGCCTCCCACAGATCAGCGGGATCGGTGTCGTAGCGGCGCGACAGCACCACCGCCTTGGCGGGTTCGCCCTCATGGGTCAGCGACTCGACGCTGCGCCGCACGAGGCCAAGATGGGTAGCGAGATCGAAACTCATCGGGTTGGCCCTCCGTGATTTAGCCGAACCTTATATAAATCCAGACTAAATCACAAGGACGAACGACGGTCCCGGGGAGGAGAAGGTGGCGCGCAGCGCCGAATGCGGGGAGCACAAAGGCGGCGAGTTGTCACCTGCCCTGCGGGCGACCGAAGGGAGAGGGCAAGTAAGCCTCAGCTCTCCACCACCACCGGCGGCACATGCGGCGGCTCGTTCTCGGGGGCGTATCTGTTGAGCAGCGACACCTGCGTCAGCGAGAAGATCACCGTCAGCGGCATCACGCCCCAGACTTTGAACGCCACCCAGACGTCGGTGGAAAAATTCCGCCACAGGATCTCGTTGATGATAGCCAGCGCCACAAAGAACAGGCCCCAGTTCAGCGTCAGCTTGCTCCAGCCCTCGGGGCGGAGCTTGTAGACCTCGCCGAACACATATTTCAGCAGCGACTGGCCGAACAAAAGCCCGCCCAGCAGCACCGAGCCGAACAGGACATTGGTGATGGTCGGCTTGATCTTGATGAAGGTGTCGTCCTGAAGCCAGAGCGTCAGCCCGCCAAACACCAGCACCA
>JAEZFJ010000266.1 GCA_023437755.1 Pseudomonadota bacterium | reverse complement strand
GAGCGGCTGCGCACGCGGCCGGAGTTCGGTGACGGCGCGGTGCGCTTTGCGGCCTCCAGCGAGACGATGGAGCGCCGCCACGACGATGCGGTGCGCGAACTTGCGACTTGCATCAAGCCGGCTCCCGGACCGGAGCCGATCCTGCAGGAGGGCGGCATCTATCTCGGGTGCTGGCTCGAGAGCACCGGCACCATCAATGCGGAACTGCTGAGCCGCTTCCGGCCGGAGGTCGCTGCAGACACGTTTCTGGGGTTTGCCCGGCACCAGCGCGAGGACGGGCTGTTTCCCTACAAGCTCACCAAGGACGGGGCGGCGTTCTCGCAGATCCAGACGGTGACGCCACTGGCCCGTTCGGTGTGGACGCACTACCAGCTCAACGGCCGCGACCAGGATTTCCTCCGTAAGATGTATTCGGCCATGAGCCGGAACGACGCCTGGCTGGCGCGCTGGCGCGATACGCGCGGCACCGGGGCGGTGGAAGCGTTCTGCGCCTATGATACCGGCCACGACCTGTCGGCGCGTTTCTGGCACGTGCCGGACTCGCCCAGGGGAAACGACCCCAGGCAGTTCGACCTGGCCAGCCCGATCCTGCCGTTCATTGCTCCCGACCTGACCGCCAATGTCGCCTGCCAGCGCCGGTACCTGGCGCAGATGGCGGAGGAGCTGGGCGAAAGCGGCGCAGAGTGGCGTGAAAAGGCGGAGGCGAGCGAGCGGGCGCTGTGGGCGCAGTGCTTCGACGAAGGCGATGCCTTCTTTTACGACCGCGACCGCAACGACCGGCTGGTCAAGGTGCAGGGCGACGTGCTGCTGCGCGTGCTCGCCTGCGAGATCGGTGACGCGGCGCTCTTTGCCGGCGCGCTGGAGCGCTACCTGCTGAACACGGGAAAGTTCTTTGCCAAGTACCCGTTCACCTCACTGTCGCTGGATGATCCGCGCTTCGATCCCGCGTTCGACTACAACAGCTGGTGCGGGCCGACCAACTTCCTGACCCTGATCCGGGCCGCGCATGCCTTCGAGCATCACGGGCGGCACACCGAACTGAGCTGGGTGATGCAGCCGACGCTGGCGGCACTGTTCCGCGCCAGCCGTTTCCCGCAGACGCTCAACCCCTTTACCGGCAGCGCCGGGTTCACCGAGAGCTACTCGCCCTCGATCCTGTGCCTCATCGACTTCGTGGAGCGGCTGAGCGGCATCCAGCCGCGGCCGGACGGATCGCTGTGGTTCGGCGGGCTCACGCCGGCGCAGATCGAGCATCGGGACGAGAGGCACGAGACCGCCTATGGCCGTACGGTCGACGGGGCCCGGTTGGAGCTGGTCAACGCCGAAGGTCGTGCCCGCGGCTGGCGGGACGGCGAAGCCCTGTGCGACGTGCCGCAGGGACTGCGGGTGGTGACGGCGCGGGACGGCACCGTCACCGGGCTGGTCGGCCTGCGGGCCACCGCGGTGAGGGACACCGTGCGGCTCGATGGAGCAGAGATTGCGGTGGCGATCGCGGCCAACGAGGTGTGGCAGCGACGCGGAGCGGAATTCGTCCGGGTGCAGGCGCCCGGACTGACGGCGTCGACGAGTTAGGGCGCCAGCATTCACCGGCGGCGCAGAGGGACCGCGCCGCCACCAGACGTACGTAGCTCATAGGGAGGAAACGAAGTGAGCAAGTTCAACCGCAGGCAATTCCTGCACCGGTCTGCTGCAGGGGCCGGGTCGCTGATGGCAATGACGGCGCTGGGCGGACTGCCCGCATTCGCGCAGGACCGGCAGATCCGCCATTTCTGGTGGGGCAATCCGGAGCGCGACAAGCGCACCTTCGCCGTGATCGATATCTTCAACGAGAAGCATCCCGACATCACCGTAACCGGCGAAACGCTCGGCTTTGCCGACTATTTCACCAAGCTGACCACCCAGATCGCCGGCGGCAACATGCCGGACGTGATCCAGCAGGGTTACGGCGTGCTGTTCGAATACATCGCCAATGGCGCCGTGGTGCCGCTCGACGACTATGTCGGCAAGACGCTCGATATCTCCAAGATCGACCAGAGCGCCATCGATGCCGGCACGGTGGACGGCAAGTTCTATGCGCTGTCGATCGGCGCCAACTCGCACATGGCGATGTTCAACACCCGCCTGTTCGAGGAAGCCGGGATCGTCCCCGGCGAGGACTTCGATCCCTACGGCTACACCTATGACGAGCTGGCCGAATTCGCCGCCGCCATCAAGGAAGCCACCGGCGTGCCGGGCACCGACGACAACACCGCCGACTACCAGAACTTCTCGGACTTCATCGCCCAGAAGGGCGTGGTAATGTGGGACGCGGACGGCAATTACGGCGCCACCCAGGAGATCGTCGAAGAGTACTGGAGCATCTGGGAAGCGATCCGCGATGCAGGCGGCACCCCGCCAGCGCAGGAGACGGCCAGCCTCGCCGGCGTTTCCGAACTGAGCCAGACCGGCGTGGTCACCGGCAAGTCCGCCATGACCTATCTGTGGAGCAACCAGCTCGTCGGCGTGCAGGGGCTGATGGAAGACAAGCTCGGCGTCGCCATGTACCCGAACACGGCGGAGATGGTCCCCGGCTCGATCGTGCAGCCGTCGCAATTCGTCTGCCTCACCCGCGACAGCGTCGATCCGGAAGCGGCCACGACCTATATGAGTGCCTTCGTGAACGACCTCGACATGACCAAGATCCTTGGCCTTGAGCGCGGCATTCCGAGCCAGGGCGATGTCCGCGCGGCGTTGCAGCCGGAGCTGACCGAGGTGGAGGCCCTGTCGGTCGAGTATTTCGACAAGATCCAGGGCAAGACGGCACCGCTCGGCCCGCCGCCGCCGTCGGGTGCGAACGAGGTGGAACAGACCTTCGAGCGGCTGGCCGTTGGCGTGCTGCTGAAGGAACGCACCATTCCCGAAGTCGCCGCCGACTTCATGGCGCAGGCCCGGGCAATCCTTGCCCGCGCCTGAGGTTGCGAACAGGTCCTGCTCTCCTCCCGGGAGCAGGATCGTCCGGGTGGGCGTGCCGGTAGCACTCCCTGACGACACACCCACCCTGTCTTACGGAGTTCTTTGGGGTCGAGATGGAAAAGTTCCTGCGCCGCAATTTCGCGGGCTATGCGTTCCTGACGCCGTGGCTGATCGGGTTTTTCCTGCTCGCTATCGGGCCGATCCTGGCCTCGCTCTATCTGAGCTTCACCAAGTACAACATCGTGCGGCCACCGCAGTGGATCGGGCTCGACAACTACAGCTACATGTTCCAGTTCGACCAGCGCTTCTGGAAAGCGCTGCAGGTGACCTTCACCTTCGTGGTGCTGTCGGTGCCGGCCAAGCTGATCTTCGCGCTCGGCGTCGCCATGGCGCTTGACAAGGGCATCCGTGCGGTGGGCTGGTATCGGGCGCTGTTCTACCTGCCGTCCATCCTCGGTGGCTCGATCGCCGTCGCCATCCTGTGGCGGCAGTTGTTCAGCGATGACGGGGTGGTCAATTCGGTGCCGCGCTTCTTCGGCGGCGACGGCCCCTACTGGCTGGCTGACCCCAACTTCTCCCTGTGGACGCTGGTGGTGCTGGCGGTGTGGCAGTTCGGCTCGCCGATGCTGATCTTCCTTGCGGGCCTGCGGGCCATCCCGACCGAGCTTTATGAAGCCGCCGAGATCGATGCGGCCGGACCGGTGAAGAAGTTCTTCGCCATCACCGTGCCGCTGCTTGCGCCGGTGATCTTCTTCAACCTGGTGCTGCAGATGATCGAGGCGTTCAAGAGCTTCTCGGGCGCCTTCATCATCTCGGGCGGCTCCGGCGCGCCACTGGATTCGCTGCTGTTCTTCACCGTCTATCTCTACAACGAAGCCTTCAGCTTCCTGCGCATGGGCTATGCCTCGGCACTGGCCTGGGTGCTGCTGCTGGTGATCGCCCTGTTTACCGCCATCGCCTTCTGGACCAGCAAATACTGGGTCCACTACGAGAACGAGAGGGGTTGAGGATGACCGCCATGACCTCAACGTCCCCGGCCACCGTCAGCGATACCGCGGCGCTCGCCCTTGCCTATCG
>JAEZFJ010000255.1 GCA_023437755.1 Pseudomonadota bacterium | reverse complement strand
ACCTGGGCGTTGACGGCAGTCGCCATCAGGGCAAACGCGGTGGCGCTCGCGAGAAGGGTAGAAAGACGCATCTGGGTTCTCCGAGTTAGCGGCAGACCGATATTGCACGGCCGGGCTTGAGCGACCTGGCGGAGCGGTCACTGTAGAACAGCGGGGCGAAGGCCCGTGTTCGACAGCTTCCGAGACCACGCCGGTTGAATCAAGCCGGAAATGAGACCGTCGGTACGGGTCGCGGGGAAAGCGACCGTGAAGACGCCCCGCGTCAGAACGCGTCAGGAGCGTCCCGGTGCCATCGGGAGACAGGTAAATCGCACAGCAGACCGGGGCCGCAGATTCTGCGGGGTTCAGCGCCCCCTACTTCATCCAGAACATCGGCGTAAGATCGACCGACACCGGTTCGTTCTTGCTGTTGGTGGCCATGATGTCGGCCATGTGCGCCCACCAGCGCTTCATCACCTCGGTGTTCGGGAGGTCGTCCATGGTGTGGTCCACCCGCCGCCACAGCACGCCGAACAGGGTGTTGGTCTCTTCGTCGAGGTGGATGGAATAGTCCTTCACCCCGGCTGCATGCAGCAGGTCGACGAGTTCGGGAAAAATCTCGTCATGGCGCTTCCGGTATTCCGCGGCCATGCCCGGATTGAGATGCATCTTGAAGGCGTGCTTCTCGTAGCCCTCGTCGTTGATCATGCGCGCGGCCTCAATAGCTGGAACAGTCTCGGCAGGCCGATGACGAAGATCAGCAGCGCGCCGATGAAGATCGACATCACGATTCCCGGCACGTTCAAGAGGCCCAGACCAAAGGTGACGAGGCCCATGATCAGCGCTGCCAGAACCACCCCGATGATCGAGCCGGAGCCGCCAAGAATGGACACTCCACCGAGCACCACCATGGTGATCGCCTCGAGTTCGAAACCCTGCGCGATGGAGGGACGGGTCGAGCCCAGCCGGGCCGTCAGCAACACCGCCGCAACGCCGCTCATCAGCCCGGTCAGGCAGAACAGCGCGAATTTAATGCGGTCGACGCGCACGCCGGAGAACTGCGCCGCGACAGGGTTGTTGCCGATGGCAAACACCCGGCGGCCGAAATTGGTGCGGTGCAGCACCACCCAGTAGATCACCGCGCAGACCAAAAACAGCACCAGCTCGAACGAGATCACCCAGAACACATAGCCCTGCCCCAGCCAGGCGAAATCACGCGGATAGCCGCCATAGCTCTGGTCGCCCAGGATGATGTAGCTGATGCCGCGGAACAGGCTCATGGTGCCGATGGTGACCACGATGGACGGCAGCTTCAGCCCGGTGACGAGGAAGCCATTGAAGGCGCCGCAGGCAACGCCGGTCAGCAGCCCCACCAGCACCAGCACCGGCGTGGGGGCGCCGAACTGCAGGGCAAAGCCCATCAGCGTCGAGGCGAGCGCAATGATCGCCGCCACCGAGATGTCGATCTCGCCCGAGATGATCAGCAACGCCATCGCGAGGGCGATCAGCGCCTTCTCGGTGAAGTTGAAGGTCATGTCGCTGAGGCTCCACTCGCTCAGGAAATACGGTGAAGCGAAGCTGTTCATGATGAAGATGGCCACAGCCACAAGGACCAGCAGGCCCTCCCAACTCACGATGGCGGCCTTCAGCGGGTGGTCGAGACGGTCCGGCAGCTGGCGGCCGGTCGCGGGAACGTCGGTCATGCGGCTGCAGCCTTCCTGAGAATGATCCGGCCCTTGCGCCGCTCGCCGCGGGCGTTCAGCACCACCGCGAGGAGGATCGCAGCGCCCGAGATCGCCATCTGCCAGAACGGCGACACGCCGATCACCGGCAGGGCGTTGTTGACGACGCCGAGGAAGATGGCCCCGAGCAGCACGCCCGGCACGGTGCCGATGCCGCCCGCGATCGACACGCCCCCGATCACGCAGGCGGCGATGATCGACATTTCATAGCCGCTCGCCACCTCCACCGAGGCGATCACATAGCGCGACACCCAAAGGAAGCCGGCAAGCCCCGATACCGCCCCGGCAATGACGAAGGCGAAGAACTTGGTCCGGCCGACATCGATGCCGGTATAGACCGACGCCGTCGGATTGACGCCGATGGCGTAGATGGCGCGCCCGAGGGGCGTCCTCGTCATCAGGATAAAGAACAGCATCGCCACGAGGATGCCGATCCAGCTCAGCACCGGCAGCCCCAGCACCACGGCCCGCTGCAGGCCGATGAACTCCGGGCTCATCTGCGCCGCATTCACCCAGGCGCCGCCCGAGGCAACGAACACCAGGCCCCGGAAGATGGTCAGCGTGCCGAGCGTCACCACGATCGGGGGAATATCGAGCTTCCACACAAGGATGCCGTTGAAGGCGCCGAGCCCGGCCCCGATCACCACCGCCATGGCAATCAACAGCGGCACCGGCAGCATCGGGAAGGCGGCATTGGCCATCGCCACCAGCATGCCGCTCAGCGCCAGGTTGGAGGCCATGGAGAGGTCGATCGAGCGGGTCAGGATCACTGCCATCTGCCCGAGCGCCAGCATCATCAGGATGGAGGTGTCGTTGAAGATGGTCAGCAGGTTGCCCGGCTGCGCAAAGCGCGGGAAGCGCGTGGTGACCAGCACCAGCACCAGGAGGATGGCGAGAAACAGGAGGATCTCGCGATGTTTCAGCAGCCGGTTCATGCCGCCACCTCGTCAGCAATGCCGGCGGCGAGCCGGACCAGCGTTTCGGGCATCAGCCCCTTGTTCTCGAGCGTGTCGATGATGTGGCCCTCGCGCATGACCACGATGCGGTCACTCATGCCCATCACCTCGGGGAGTTCGGAGGAGACCATGATCACGCTCAGCCCCTGCGCCACCAGTTCGGCCATGAAGTCGTGCACGGCCGCCTTGGACCCGATGTCGATGCCCTTGGTGGGCTCGTCGAGGATGATCACCTTGGGCAGTGTGGCCAGCCACTTGGCGATAATCACCTTCTGCTGGTTGCCGCCGGACAGCGTCGAGACATTCTGCGACAGCGAGGAGGCGCGCAGGTCGAGCCGCTCGGTATAGGTGCGTGCCAGCGCAAACTCCTCGGCCATGCGCAGGAAGCCGGCGCGGCTGGTCTTGCCCAGCGAGGGCAGCGACACGTTCTTGACGATCGGCTCGCCGGTGATCACGCCCTGCTTGCCGCGCTCTTCCGGCACATAGACGATGCCGGCTTCGACCGCATCGGCGGGCGAGCGTGGAACGACCGTCCGGCCTTCCAGCACCATGGTGCCGCCCGACGGGCGGGTCATGCCGAAGACCGCCTGCATCACCTCGGAGCGCCCTGCCCCGACTAGCCCGTAGAAGCCGAGGATCTCCCCCTTCTTCACCGAAAAGCTGATGTTCTCGAACTCGGTGGGGTGGCTCAGCCCGTTCACGTCCAGCACCACATCGCCGACCTCGGCGGTGCGCTCCGGAAAGATCTGGTCCACCGACCGGCCCACCATCATGCGGACGATCTCGCCCTGCGGGGTGTCCTTAATCAGGCCCTTGCCCACCATCTCGCCATCGCGGAACACGGTGTAGCGGTCGGCAATGCGGTAGATTTCGTCGAACTTGTGCGAGATGAACAGGATCGCCTTGCCGTCCTGCTTCAGCAGCTCGATCAGCACATAGAGATCCTCGATCTCCTTCTGCGAGAGCGCCGCCGTCGGCTCGTCCATGATCACCACCTGCGCATCCACGGACAGCGCGCGCGCTACCGCCACCAGGTGCTTCTTGGCGATGCCGAGTTCCTTGAGCAGGATGCCGCCATCGATTCCGGCACCCATGGAATCGAGGGTTTTCTGCGCCTCATCGCGCATCCGGCGCCAGTCGATCAGGCCGAAGCGATTGGTGGGCGTATGGCCCAGATAGATGTTCTCGGCGACGGTTAGTTCATCGAACAGCACCGTCTCCTGGTGGATGGCAGTGATCCCGAGTTCCGACGCCGAGTGCGCCGTCGGCAGCGTGACCTCGCCATCGCCGAGCATGATCTGCCCTGCGTCGGGCTGATAGATGCCGGTGAGGATCTTCACCAGCGTCGACTTGCCGGCGCCGTTCTCCCCGATCAGCGCGGTCACCTGCCCGGAATAAAGCTCGAGCGACACGTCATTGAGTGCCCTGACGCCGGGAAAGCTCTTCGAGATGCCCGCGAGGGTGAGGATGGGTTCGGTCATCGTGGGGTCCATAGGAAATCCCCCTCCCCGGCCTTCTTCGCAAGAGAAAGGCACCCGCCCCCTTGCGAGGCGGCTGGGGAGGGAGTGTCCCCGGCACGCCTGGTGCCGGGGACGTGTGCGTTATCAGTAGATCTGCGAGAACTCTTCGATGTTCGATGCGTCGAACTGGAAGGGAGCAGCCATGGCGCCGGAGTTGGTGTCGTCGAGGGTGACTTCACCCACGCGACCCAGCGACAGGGTTGCGCCCGGCGCGGCTTCGGCGCCGTCGATCAGCTGATCGGCCAGCATCACTGCGGAGTAGCCGAGGTCGATCGGGTTCCACAGCGCCACGGCCTTTGAAGCACCGTTGTCGATGAACTGCTTGAATTCGCTTGGCAGGGCGAGACCGGTGACGTTGACCTGGCCGATCAGGTCCTGGTCGGTCACGACCTGAGCCGCAGCGACCACACCGACCGTAGTCGGGGCGATGATGGCGTCGAGATCCGGATAGGCCGCGATCAAGCCGCGGGCTTCCTCGGTCGACTTCACCGAGTCGTCGTCGCCGTACACAACCGACACGAGGTTGATGTTGGGGAACTTCTCGGGAATGGCCGCCTTGGCGGCCTCGATCCAGGCGTTCTGGTTGGTGGCGGTCGATGCGGCCGACAGGATCGCCACGTCACCACCTTCCGGCAGGTAGTCGGCGGCGAGCTTGATGATGGTTTCGCCGATCAGGTTGGTGTCCGACGGGTTGAGGTGCAGCTGGCGGCCCTCAGGCGCAACGCCCGAGTCCCACGAGATGACCTTGATGCCGCGCTGCATCGCACGCTGCAGCACCGGCACCAGCGCGTCAGGATCGTTGGCCGAGATGGCGATGGCGTCGACCTGCTGGGCGATCAGCGAGTTGACCACCTCGATCTGGGCTTCGGCGGTGGCCGCGGTGGGGCCGGTATAGATCACTTCCACGTCGCCGAGTTCTTCGGCAGCTTCCTGGGCGCCCTTGTTGGCCGCGTCGAAGAAGCCGTTGCCGAGCGACTTCACCACCAGCGCGATGCGGGTCTGGTCCTGGGCCATAGCCGGAGCGGCCAGCAGCACGGCGACTGCCGAAGTGGCAGCCAGAAGATTGAGAAGCTTCATGATTATCCCTCCCTGGGAGTTGTTGGTCGTCATGATCTCAGGCCACCGTTGCTTCTCGTTGGCCCTGAGCATTGGTTTCCGCCACGATGAGCCGCACGCCGGCCGTTTCCAGCATCTGGCGGTCTTCGTCGCGGATGCCGGCGTCGGTGATGACGGCAGCGATGCGATCGAGCCCGCACAGGATGAGGCTCGAGCGTCCGGAAAACTTGGAAGAATCGGCAAGCACGATAAGTTCGTCCGCCTGCCCGATCAGGGCGAGTTCGGACTGCACCACCATCGGGTCGGCCTCCATCAGGCCATGGGCACCGATGCCCTGGCACCCGATGAACATGCGCTTGGCGTAGAAGTGCGATGCCACCACGCCGCCGAAGGGCGACAGGATCACGTTCTGCTCGCGATAGACCGTGCCGCCGGGAATGACCACCGCATTGCGGGAATTGTGGATCAGGAACTCGGCGATGGCGAAACTGTTGGTGAAGACGCTGAGCCGCCGGCCGGTGAGGTGGTGCACCATCTGGTAGGTCGTGGTGCCGCCATTGATGATGATCGGCTCCCCGTCGCGGCACATCTCGGCAGCGGCACGTGCGATTGCGCGCTTCTGGGCGATATTGATGGTTTCGCTCACCGCAAAGGGCCGCCCGACCAGGGCCGATTGTTCCGGCGGGTTCACCGCCTCGGCCCCGCCGCGCACCCGCCGAAGCTGGCCCCTCATATGGAGGGCCGCGATGTCGCGGCGGATGGTTGCCTCCGAGGAGCCGGTGACGTCACACAGCTCGGCAACGGTCACGAATGACCGCGCCTGAACGGCGGCAAGGATCACGCGGTGGCGTTCCGTTTCGTGCAAGGCAGCTATCTCCCTGGAGCATTCCTACGAGGCCGATCCAATCATTGTCAATCGTGATCTGATTGGTTCTGGCTGCTTTGTCCACATCATGCGCGGATGTGATCGTTTCTGATTGACAGGGTTTGCAGATCGTGGCCATGTCCCGCCACGCCCAATAGTCTGGAGGAATCCATGTCCACTGTCGCGCCGAAGCGCCTTGATAACCTGTGGGACGATGCCAAAGCCGCCGCCATGAGCGAGCCCGAGCGCCTCGTCTACCGCTCCAACCTGCTCGGCTCCGACAAGCGCGTGACCAATTATGGTGGCGGCAATACCTCCTCCAAGATTTGGCAGAAGGATCCGCTCACCGGCCAGGACGTGGAAGTGCTCTGGGTCAAGGGCTCTGGTGGTGACAACGCCTCGATCAAGCTCGACGGCTTTGCCACCCTCTATATGGACAAGCTCCGCGCGCTGAAGGGTCTTTACCGCGGCGTCGCGTTCGAGGACGAGATGGTGGGGTACCTCCCCCCCGCCACCTTCAACCTCAATCCGCGCGCCGCATCCATCGACACGCCGCTCCATGCCTATGTGAACCGGCCCTATGTCGATCACATGCACCCCGACGCGATCATCGCCATTGCCGCCTCGAAGAATTCGCGCGAGCTGACGCAGCAGATCTTCGGCGGCATCATCGGCTGGCTGCCCTGGAAAAAGCCTGGCTTCGAGCTCGGACTCTGGCTCGAGAAGTTCTGCCTCGAGAACCCCGAGGCCAAGGGCGTGGTGCTCGAGTCCCACGGCCTCTTCACCTGGGGCGACACCCCCAAGGAGTGCTACGAGACCACCATCGCCATCATCAATCAGGCTATCGAGTGGTTTGAGCGTGAGACGGCTGGCAAGACCATCTTCGGCGGTGCTGCCGTCTCTTCGCTGCCGGCCGATCAGCGCCGCGCCATCGCCGCGCGCCTGATGCCGAAGATCCGCGGGTTCATCTCCGAGGACAGCCACAAGCTCGGCCACTTCGACGACAGCGATGCCGTGCTGGAATTCGTCAACTCGAAGAACCTGCGCCCGCTGGCGGCGCTCGGCACCTCCTGTCCCGACCACTTCCTGCGCACCAAGATCCGGCCGCTGGTGATCGACTTTGATCCGGCAAACCCGGACGTCGACGCTGTGATCGCCGGCCTTGCCCACCAGATCGCCGCCTACCGCGCCGACTACACCGCCTATTACGAGCGCTCGAAGCACGACAACTCGCCGGCCATTCGCGACCCGAACGCCGTCGTCTACCTGATCCCCGGCGTCGGCATGATCACCTTCGCCAAGGACAAGGCCACGGCCCGCATCTCCGGCGAGTTCTACGTCAACGCCATAAACGTCATGCGCGGCGCCTCCACCGTGTCGGAATACCAGGGCCTGCCGGAGCAGGAGGCGTTCGACATCGAGTACTGGCTGCTCGAGGAAGCCAAGCTGCAGCGTATGCCCAAGCCGAAGTCTCTGGCCGGCAAGATTGCGCTTGTCACCGGCGGTGCCGGCGGCATCGGCAAGGCCACCGCGGCGCGGCTGCTGCGCGAGGGCGCCTGCGAGGTGCTCGCCGACATCGATCAGACTGCGCTCGATAGCGCCACCGAAGAACTCGCCGGTGTCTTCGGCAAGGACTTCGTCCGTCCGGTGAACATCAACGTCACCCGCGAAGAGCAGGTCATCGCCGGCTTCACTCACGCGGTGGTGGAATTCGGCGGCCTCGACATCCTCGTCTCCAACGCCGGTCTCGCTTCCTCGGCCCCGGTCGAAGAGACAACGCTCGAGTTGTGGAACAAGAACATGGACATCCTGTCCACGGGCTATTTCCTGGTCTCCCGCGAAGCCTTCAAGCTTTTCCGGAGCCAAAAGATCGGCGGCAACGTCGTCTTCGTCGCCTCCAAGAACGGCCTCGCTGCTTCTCCCAACGCTGCCGCCTACTGCACCGCCAAGGCGGCCGAGATCCACCTTGCCCGTTGCCTGGCTCTGGAAGGCGCGGAGGCGCAGATCCGCGTCAACGTCGTCAACCCCGATGCCGTCCTCCGCGGCT
>JAEZFJ010000242.1 GCA_023437755.1 Pseudomonadota bacterium | reverse complement strand
ACTGGGTGCCGATCTCGTCACCTATTCGACCACCAAGCACATCGATGGGCAGGGCAGGGTGCTCGGCGGCATTGTCCTCGGCTCCAGGGAATTGATCGAAGGCGCCATCCACACCTTCCTGCGCCAGACCGGCGCCACCCTCAGCGCCTTCAATGCCTGGGTGCTGCTCAAAGGTCTCGAGACCTTCGCATTGCGGGTGGAGCGGATGACCGACAGTGCCGAGAAGGTCGCGGCCGCCATTGCCGACCATCCCAAGGTCGAGCGGATCATCTACCCGCATCACCAGACCCACCCGCAATACGATCTTGCCAGGCGCCAGATGGCGCGTGGCTCGACGCTCCTCGCCATCGACGTCAAGGGCGGGCAGGAAGGCGCCTTTGCCCTCTCCGACAATCTTGGGGTGATCCTGATCTCCAACAATCTGGGTGACGCGCGCTCGCTGATCACCCATCCACGCACCACCACCCATGCGCGTCTCACCGAGGAAGTGCGGCTCGAAACCGGCGTCACTCCCGGCCTTCTGCGTCTCTCGATCGGCCTCGAAGACCCGGACGATCTGATCGCCGATCTGATGTACGGGCTGGATCAGGTCTAGCACTGGTGTCCCTTCTCCCCTTGTGGGAGAAGGTGGCCCGCAGGTTCGGCTGGGGAGTTACGATGTTGTCACGGATCTGGAAGGCAGCGCTGATGGCGGCACTCCTCGCCACGCCCGCTCTCGCCCAGACCCTGCCCAACCACACCGACCCGAGCGCCCGCGAACTGCTGCCGAGCGTCACGCCGGTGCCGGCGATCCGCTTTCTCACCACTGCCGATTTCCCGCCCTTCAACTTCCGCGATGGCGGCGGCGAACTGATCGGCTTCAACATCGATCTCGCCCGCCGCATCTGTGCCGAGGTGGACGTCGCCTGCACCATCCAGGCGTGGCCGTGGGAGCAGGTCGCCGATGCCTTGGCGGACAACCAGGGCGACGCTCTCATCGCCGGACTGGCTCTGACGCCGGAGAATGGCGAGCGCTTCGACTTCACCGCCACCTATCTCGCTCTGCCGGGCCGCTTCGTCACTCGCCTCGAAGATGCCGACCGCTTCGATCCGGCACAACGTCCCGAGGTCGCCGTTGCTGTTCGCTCCGGCAGCGCCCACGCCACCTTCCTGCAGCGCTATCTGCCGGATGTGCCGGTCACCGGCTTTCCCACTGAGATCGAGGCACTCGAGGCCGTCAAGGCCGGTACCGCCGACGCCTTCTTCGGTGACGCCATGCGCGCTTCGTTCTGGATCAATGAGAATCTCGGCTGCTGCAGCTTTGCCGGCGAGCCCTATTTTCGGCCCGCCTTGTTCGGCGAGGGTCTCGCCGTCGCGGTCCCAGCCGGGCAGGATGCTGTGCGCCAGGCCATAGACTGGGCGCTGGTGCGTCTACAGGACAACGGCACCCTGGACGAGCTCTACCTGCGCTGGTTCCCGGTTGGGTTCTACTAATCCGGCAGCTTCCGCAGCCGCGCCCGCGCTGCCACTTCGATGGCGGCGGTCGTCAGCCGGTCGAGCCGCATGTGGTCGCGCATCAATTCGAGAAAGCGCAGTTCCTCCTGCTCCAGCAAGAGGTCCACCGCGGTGACCTCGACGGCGAGCGCATAGGCGGTGTCCTCGAGCTTTGGCGGCAGGGCGGCGATCGCTTCAGCAATCACCCCGTCCAGGCCCGCCCCCTCGTTCATGGCATCGGCACAGGCATTGGCGACCTCCGCCAGCCGGGAGCGGTCGAAGCCTTCGAACACCGGGAGCCGGCCGATCAGCCCCTCGATGCGGTCCAGTTCGGCCTCGGTGATGTCGTGGTCGGACGAGGCGGCAACGATCATCAGGCGGATCAAGGCATCATGCACGGAAAGCGACATCAGGAGGTCCTTGGGCGCATCGGTTGCGCCAACACCTAGGCAGCCTGCCGCCTCTTGGCAAGGCGGCGGCCCGTTGACGCGCGCCGCCGCGGGTGTCAAACACCCCCGGTTCCCCGAGATAGAGGCTTTCCCGAGTGCTGCCCGAGCTTGACCCCGCGTTTTTCGACGCCGCCCAGACCGCCCGTGCCTGGCCGTTCGAGGAGGCGCGAAAACTCGTCCGGCGGCTGGAAAAGTCCGGCAAGACCGAAGCCCTGTTCGAGACCGGCTATGGTCCTTCGGGCCTGCCGCATATCGGCACCTTCGGCGAAGTCGCCCGCACCACCATGGTGCGCACCGCCTTCCGCCTGCTCACCCGCGACCAGATCCCGACCCGGCTGCTCTGCTTCTCGGACGACATGGACGGCATGCGCAAGATCCCGGAAACCGTCCCCTCCAGGGAGGCGATGGAGCCGCATCTGCAAAAGCCGCTGACCTCGGTGCCAGACCCCTGGACGAACGAGCACCAGAGCTTCGGCCACCACAACAACGCCATGCTCCGGCGCTTCCTCGATACCTTCGGGTTCGACTACGAATTCGCCAGCGCCACCGACTACTACAAGTCGGGCAAGTTCGACGACGTGCTGCGCCTCGCCGCCGAGCGCTATGACGACATCATGGCGGTGATGTTGCCTACCCTCGGCGCCGAGCGGCAGGCGACCTATTCGCCCTTCCTGCCCATCTCCCCGATTTCGGGGCGCGTGCTCTACGTGCCGATGAAGGAGGTGAACGCTCAGGACGGCACTGTCACGTTCACCGACGAAGATGGCCGCGACACCACCGTTCCGGTCACTGGCGGTAACGTAAAGCTGCAGTGGAAGCCCGATTTCGGCATGCGCTGGGCCGCCCTGGGCGTCGATTTCGAGATGTTCGGCAAGGACCACCAGACCAACCAGTCGATCTACGACCGCATCTGCGCCATTCTCGGCGGCACCCCGCCCGAGCACTATGTCTACGAGCTCTTCCTCGATGCCGAGGGCCAGAAGATCTCCAAGTCCAAGGGCAATGGCCTCACCATCGATGAATGGCTGACCTATGCGCCGACCGAAAGCCTGGGCCTCTACATGTTCCAGAAGCCGCGCGTCGCCAAGCGCCTGCATTTCGACGTGATTCCGCGCGCCGTGGACGAGTATTTCGCCCATGTCGCCGCCTATGAGAAGCAGGACGCCGCCGCCCGCGTCGAGAACCCGGCTTTCCACGTGCACTATGGCAATGTGCCCAAGGTCGACATGCCGGTCACCTTCGCGCTGCTGCTCAACCTCGCCACGGCCTCCAATCCGGAAACGCCCGAAGTTATGTGGGGCTATATCTCCGCCTATGCACCGGGCGTCTCGGCGCAGACCCATCCGCATCTCGATGCGCTGGTCGGCTATGCCATGCGCTATTTCCGCGACTTCGTGGAAAAGACCTACCGTGCGCCCGACGACGTCGAACGCGCCGCGCTCGAGGCCCTGTCCGCCGCTTTTGCGGACCTGCCGGCCGATGCCAGCAGCGAGGCTATTCAGAACGCCGCGCTCGATGTCGCCCGCCAGGTGGAGCGCTACCAGGACCACGCCAAGAAGAGCCCGACCGGCGGTCCCGGCGTGTCGGTCGAATTCTTCCAGATGCTCTACCAGGTGCTGATCGGGCAGGAACGCGGCCCGCGCTTCGGCTCCTTCGCCGCCCTTTACGGCATCGACAACACCCGCCGTCTCATCGAGGACGCCCTGGCCGGCAAGCTGCTGGCCTGAGCGCCGGCTTGCTGGTCAGTCTTTTGCGTCACGGCGCGGTGCCGCCGCCATGCCGTGATGATGCAGGGCTGGCTGCCGACGGTTCTAGCCTACTGGCTCGCCCAGATGATCCGCGCCATCCACTCGATGTCCTTGAGCTCGAACGTCCGTGGCGGATAGGCCGGGTTCATCGAGTGCAGTTCGATCTGCTTGGCCGTCTGCCGCGCCAGGATCTTGGCCATCACCTCGCCGTCGCGGGTCTTGACCACCACCCGGTCGCCGCGCCGCACCTGCTCGGTGGGCGACACCACGATCCGGTCGCCCTCGCGGTAGAGCGGCTCCATGGAATCGCCCTGCACCTCGAGCGCATAGACTCCGTTGTCGCCGGGTGTCGGCAGCGCCACCTCGTCCCAGCCCTGTCCCGCGGGAAACCCGGCGCTGTCAAAGAAACCGCCCGTGCCCGCCTGCGCCAGGCCCAGCAGCGGCACCGTCGAGAGCCGCCCCGTCGAAGGCCCTTGCGTATAGGCGCCGGCGCCGTGAAAGAAAGTCTCGAAGCTCTCCCCCGTCGCCTCCAGCACCTTGGCGATGCTTTCCGTCGACGGCCACCGTGGCCGGCCGTCCTTGCCGACCCGCTTGGACACGTTGAACGCCGTGGCGTCGAACCCCGCCAGCTTGGCGAGCGCCGACACCGACAGCCCATGGCGGCGGGCCAGCGCGTCTATTCCGTCCCAGATGGCGCGGTGCGACAGCATGTCAGGACATTATTCTCAATGCACAGAATTACGTCCTATACCTAGCCCCCTCTTCCCCCAAAGTAAAGTCCATTGCGCTTGCAGCCTCCCAACCGCCCTTATACGGTCCGCGCCATGCCGAGCCCCGAATTCATCTACAAGATCGCCACCGAAGCGGCCTATGTCCCCGCCCGCGCCACCGCCAGCTTCGCCGGCATGCCGATCGACGCTGCGGATGGCTACATGCACTTTTCCACCGCCGAGCAGCTTGGCGAGACCCTGCGCCTCCACTTCAAGGGCCAGACGGACCTCGTGATCCTTGCCGTCCGCACCGATGACCTCGGCGACGACCTCGTCTGGGAAGCCTCGCGCGGCGGCGCCCTGTTCCCCCACCTCTACCACCGCCCGCTGCCGCTATCGGCCGTCGCCTGGGAGGCTCCGGTCAGCGTTGCCGAAGACGGCTCCTGCACCCTGCCGGAGGCGGTCCGATGATCTTCTCCGGCTTCGCGCCGCTGCTGCGCCTGCCCGGCGTCGCCGATCTCACCCGGCAGACGCTGTTGAACATGGATCCCGAGACCGCCCATGCCAGCACCATCACCGCGCTGCGCCTCGGGCTTGCCCCGCAGCAGGATCGCGCCGACCCGCCGGAGTTGAAAACCAGCCTCTGCGGCCTCGAGCTCAGCAATCCCGTCGGGATGGCCGCGGGTTTCGACAAGAACGCCGAGGTGCCGCGACCGCTGGCGCTGATGGGCTTCGGCATGGTCGAGATCGGCACCGTCACGCCGCGTCCGCAGCAGGGCAACCCCAGGCCCCGCCTCTTTCGGATCGCCGCTGCCGAAGGCGTCATCAATCGCATGGGCTTCAACAACGAGGGCCACGACGCCGTCTTCGAGCGCCTTCGCGGTCTTCGCGTGCCCGCCGCCCTTGGGGTCAATATCGGCGCCAACAAGGACAGCGAGGATTTCGTCGCCGACTATGTGCTCGGCGTCCGCCGCTTCGCCGATCTGGCCGATTACCTCACCGTCAACATCTCCTCGCCCAACACCCCCGGCCTCCGCAACCTCCAGGCCGACGAGGCCCTGCGGCGCCTGCTCGGTGACGTGCTCGCCGCCCGCGCCAAGGCCAGGGTCCGCGTCCCCGTGCTGCTCAAGATCGCGCCGGATCTCGACGAGGCCGCGCTCGACGGCATCGCCCGGGTGACCGACGCCACCGACCTCGACGGCCTCATCGTCTCCAACACCACAGTCAGCCGCGAGCCGGTGGCCGGGCTCGAGAACGCCACGGAAGCCGGCGGCCTCTCCGGCAAGCCGCTGTTCGAGCTCTCCACCCGCCGTCTCGCCCAGATGCGCCAGCGCGTCGGCGCGCTGCCCATCGTCGGGGTCGGCGGCATCCATTCGCCGCAATCGGCCCTCGCCAAGCTCGAGGCCGGCGCCGATGCCATCCAGCTCTATACGGCGCTCGTCTTCGGCGGCCTCGACCTGCTCGATCGCATCAAGCGTGGCCTCGTCGCTGCCGTTCGTGCAGCGGGCAAGACCAGCATTGCCGAGCTGTCCGGGACCAAAACCGAAGACTGGGCCGCCGGCCGCGCCAGCCTCTAGGGGGGCGCCACGAACAGGCCGGCCCGCCGCCGCTCCAGCGCCCACCAGTAGATGCCGCCGCGCGCCAGGAACCAGCAGTGGAGCGCGGCCCACAGCCCCCAATTGCCCAGCGCCGGCTGCAGCACCATCGCCGCGGCGAGGAACACCACCAGTGACGCCACCATGCCGTTGCGCATGGTGGCATTCAGCGTCGTGCCGATCAGGATCCCGTCATAAACAAAGGCAGGCATGAAGGTCAGCGTCGCCACCACCGCTATCGGCAGGTAGGTCAGCGCATAAGCCCGCACCTCTTCATTGGTGGTCATGAAGCCGATCAACCAAGGGCCGGAGAGGTACCAGGCCACTCCCATGCCGAGGCTGATCATCAGCCCCCACGCCATGGACAGCCGGTAGGCCTGGTCGAAGGCCGGCTGCCAGTTGGCGCCCACTGCCTTTCCGGTCAGTTGCTCCGCCGCCTGCGCGATGCCATCGAGGAAATACCCCGCCACCATCAGCAGGTTCAGCAGCACCGCATTGGCCGAAAGCGCCACTTCGCCCATGCGCGAGCCCTGCGCCGCGAACCAGGCATAGGCGCCCATCAGCGCCGCCGAGCGGATCATCAGGTCCCGGCTCAGCCCCAGCATGCGCGTCACCGCCGGCGCATGCAGCAGGTCCGGCACGCTGAGCCGGCGCAGCATCGGCATCACCCCGCCATAGTGCCGCACCAGCAGCGCCAGTCCCAGACCGGCAGCCACGACCTGCCCGATCACCGTGGCGATCGCCGCGCCCGGCACGCCCCAGCCCAGGCCATGCACCATCCAGATGCTGAGCGTGATGTCGATGCCGTGCAGCAGCAGCTGCAGCAGCATGCCCGTCCGCGCCGCCGCCCGCCCATAGAACCACCCCAGCAGCGCGTAGTTCAGCAGCGAGAACGGCGCCGACCAGATGCGCCAGAAGAAGTAGTCCGCCAGCGCCGCGCTGGCACCGGCCTCCGG
>JAEZFJ010000205.1 GCA_023437755.1 Pseudomonadota bacterium | reverse complement strand
ATCGAGCTCTACACCAAGGCTTCGGGCAGCATGGGACTGCTGCCGTCGGAGTTCTGGGCGGCGCTCCCCTATCTCGCGACGATCATCGTGCTCGTGTTGATCTCGCTTCGTCGTTCCGGCAGCTCGTCGGCGCCGGCATGCCTGGGCAAACCCTTCATGCCCAGCCAATAAGAAGTCCAACAGGTGTCACTCAAGGAGAATAGAATGACCAACTTTACCCGGCGCACCGCGCTCAAGCTCGGCGTAGCCGGCTTGTCGCTGCCCCTGATCAGCTCGATGGTCATGGCGCAGAACGGCCCGCTCAAGATCGGTTTCGTCAACGTCGGTCCCAAGGACGACAATGGCTGGACGTTCGGTCACTGGACCGGCGCCCAGGCGCTGGAGGAAGAGTTCGGCGACGAGATCGAGATCACCTTCGTCGAGAGCGTTCCCGAGGGTCCGGACGCAGAGCGCGTGCTGCGCGAACTCGCCCAGCAGGGCAACAAGATCATCTTCGCCACCAGCTTCGGCTTCGGCGACTATGTGATCAAGGTCGCCCGCGAGTTCCCCGACGTGGTGTTCGAGCACGCCACGGGCTACCAGCGCGCGGAGAATGTCGGCACCTACAACGCCCGCTTCCATGAAGGCCGTGCGGTGATGGGCACGCTGGCCGGGCACCTCAGCCAGACCAACACCATCGGCTATATCGGCTCGTTCCCGATCCCCGAAGTGGTGATGGGCATCAATGCCTTCACGCTCGCTGCCCGCAAGGTCAATCCCGAGATCCAGGTCAACGTAGTCTACCTGTCGAGCTGGCACGACCCGGCCAAGGAAGCCGATGCGGCCCGCGCACTGATCGACCAGGGCGCGGACATCATCGCCCAGCACACCGATGGTCCGGCGGCGCTGCAGGTTGCCGAGGAACGCGGCATCGTCGGCGGGTTCGGGCAGGGCGCGGACATGAGCGCCTTCGCGCCGAAGTCGCACCTTTCCGCCATCATCGACATCTGGGGCCCGCACTATATCGACGTGGTCAACGACGTGATGGCCGGCACCTGGGAGTCCGATGACAGCTGGCCGGGCATTGCCGCCGGGGAAGTGGTGATCGGCGAATACAACGAGAAGATCCCGGCCGAGGTGGTGGCCGCCGCCGAGGAAGTGAAGCAGGGGATCGTGGACGGCTCGCTCCATCCCTTCACCGGCCCGATCGTGGACAACGCCGGCACCGAGCGCGTGCCGGCGGGCGAGACCATCGACGATGCCGGCCTGTGGGCCATGGACTGGTATGTTGAAGGCGTGAACGTCTAGGCGTTTCGCGCTGACCGAACATCGGGGGGGCGGTATGCCGCCCCCTCTTCTTCTCCCCCGGTGGGAGGGGAACAGAGGGGACATTGGGGTTTGAATGGGCGATCTGGCGATCTTTTATGAATGGGCGATGTTCGCGGCGCGGTGGCTGCATGTCATCACGGCGATCGCCTGGATCGGCTCGTCCTTCTATTTCATCGCGCTCGATCTCGGCCTGCGCAAGACGCCGAGCCTGCCGCCGCTGGCGCATGGCGAGGAGTGGCAGGTGCATGGGGGCGGGTTCTACCACATCCAGAAATACCTGGTGGCGCCGGAGTTCCTCCCCGAGCACCTGACGTGGCTCAAGTGGGAGAGCTACTGGACCTGGCTCAGCGGGTTCATGCTGCTGGTGCTGCTGTATTATGTGAGCGCCGACCTCTACCTGATCGACCGCAATGTGCTCGACGTGCCGAACTGGGCGGCGATCGCGCTGTCGGTCGGCTCGATTGTGCTCGGCTGGGTGCTGTACGACGCCCTGTGCAAGTCGCCCATCGGACAGTCGACCACCGGGCTGATGCTGGTGCTGTTCGCCATCCTGGTGGCGATGAGCTGGGGCTATACCCAGATCTTCACCGGGCGCGCGGCGCTGCTGCATATGGGGGCGTTCACGGCCACGATCATGGCCGCCAATGTGGCGATGATCATCATCCCGAACCAGAAGATCGTGGTGGGGGACCTCAAGGCCGGGCGGGTGCCGGACGCCAAATATGGGCGGATCACCAAGCAGCGGAGCCTCCACAACAACTACCTGACGCTGCCGGTGATCTTCTTCAAGCTCTCCGGACACTACCCGCTGGCCTTTGCCACCGAGTGGAACTGGATCATCGCTTCGCTGGTGTTCCTGATTGGCGTGGTGATCCGGCATTATTTCAACACAAGGCACGCGCGAAAGGGCAATCCGCACTGGACCTGGGGCGTAGCGGTGGTGCTGTTCCTCGTGATCGCCTGGCTGTCGACGGGGCCGAAGCTCGATGGCTCGGCGGCCACCCTAGCATCGCGGGCGGCGGAGCCGTTCATGGCCGCCGAGCACTTCGAGCAGGCGAGCCTGACGGTGCAGACGCGCTGCGCCATGTGCCATACGGCCGAGCCGGTCTGGCCGGGAGTCTATGAGGCGCCCAAGAACGTGATCCTCGACACCGATGTGGCGGTGGCGAACCACGCACACGAGGTTGCGATGCAGGCGGGATACTCGCATGCCATGCCGCCAGGCAATGTGACCGAGATGACGGCCGAGGAACGGGCGCTGCTGGTTGCCTGGTTCCGCGAAGGATCGGGCTCGTGACGCGCACGGTCCTGCGGGGGCGGGTGCTGAGCTTCCTGCGCGAGCCGCTCGCCCTCGATGATCATGACAGCTACCGCTATCTCGAAGACGGCGCCGTGGAGATCGAGAGCGGCCGGATCGTTTCGGTCGAGGATTTCGCGGCGACTCCGAGCGACGGGGCGGAGGTGATCGACCACCGGCCGCATCTGATCATGGCGGGGTTCATCGACCTGCACCTCCATTATGTGCAGAGCCAGATCATGGCGGCTTATGCCGGATCGCTGCTGGAGTGGCTCAACACCTACACCTTCATCGAGGAGCAGAAGTTCAGCCAGCAGGGGCATGCGGGTGCGGTGGCGACGGCGTTCTATGACGAGCTGATCCGGCACGGCACCACGACGGCAGTGGCGTATTGCTCGAGCCATCCGGCGTCGGTGGATGCCTATTTCGCCGAAGCCGAGCGGCGCAACATGCTGATGGTCGGCGGCAAGGTGCTGATGGACCGCAACGCGCCCGAGGCGCTCTGCGACACAGCCCGGTCGGGCTATGACGATACCAAGGCGCTGATCGCCCGCTGGCACGGGCGCGGGCGAAGCCTCTATGCCATCTCGCCGCGCTTCGCCATCACCTCGACGCCGGCGCAGATGGAGGCGTCGCGGGCGCTGGCGGCGGAACATCCCGACGTTTACGTGCAGACCCATCTCAGCGAGAACGACGAAGAGATCCGCACCTCGATGCAGCTCTATCCGGACTCGCCGGACTACACGGGCATCTACGAAGATTATGAGCTGCTCGGTCCGCGGACGCTGATGGGGCACAGCATCCACCTCAATCACCGCGAAACCGAGGTGATGGCGGAGACGGGGACGGTGGCGGTGTTCTGCCCGACGTCAAACCTGTTTCTCGGCTCCGGACTGTTCGACCGCGAGCGCCTGGCGAAGCACGGCGTGCGGGTGGGAATCGCCACCGATATCGGCGGCGGCACCAGCTTCTCGATGCTGCGGACGCTGGACGAGGGCTACAAGGTGCTGCAGCTCAGGGGGCAGCGGCTCAACCCCTTTGCGTCGTTCTACATGGCGACGCTGGGCAATGCGCGGGCGCTTTCCCTGGATGGGACCATCGGAGCGGTGGCGCCGGGGAACACGGCCGACCTGGTGGTGCTGGATGCGGGGGCGACCCCGGCAATGGCGCTGCGGCAGGGGACGCTGGGCAGTCTCGCCGAGGAATTGTTCCTGCTCCAGACCATGGGCGACGATCGCGCCATCGCGGAAGTCTATGTGGCAGGCGCAAGGGCGAAGTCTACTTTAGGCGGCTTGTGACACTCCAGGGCATGGCCTAGGTTGCCGCGCGAATACGCGCGCCGTCCAAGGAACGACCATGACCGACTACCTGCCGAAGTCCGGCCTCGAAGTTCATCGCCTGCTGGTGGAATTCATCGAGGGGGAAGCCCTGCCGGGACTCGCGGTGCCGGCGGAGCAGTTCTGGACCGGGCTCGCGTCTCTGGTCGCCGAGCATGCCGACACCAACCAGCGGCTCCTGGCGCGGCGGGACGAACTGCAGGCGCGAATCGACGAGTGGCACCACAAGTATGGGCCCGTCGCCAGCAACCCGCAGGGCTATGAGTTCTTCCTCAAGGACATCGGCTACCTCGTGCCGGAGCCCGAGGATTTTTCCATCCAGACCCAGGGGCTCGACCCCGAGATCAGCACCGCCTGCGGGCCGCAGCTGGTGGTGCCGGTCTCGAACGCCCGCTATGCCCTCAATGCCGCCAACGCGCGCTGGGGCAGCCTCTATGACGCGCTCTACGGCACCGATGTGATCGATCGCGAGGGTGAGCTGGCGCCAGGCGGCAGCTACAACCCCAAGCGCGGCGCCGCCGTGGTGGCGCGAGCGGCCGAGTTCCTTGACCAGGCAGCGCCGCTGGCGACAGGCAGCCATGCCGACGTCACCGGCTACCATGTGGTCAAGGATGGCGAGGCGCGGCGGCTGGAGGTGGATACCGCGGCCGGCCGGACGGGGCTCCGAGACCCGGGCGCCTTCGTCGGCTATGGCGGCACCGAGGATCGCGGCGAGCTGGTGCTGCGGCACAACGGGCTCCATGTGATCCTGGTGATCGATCCCACCAGCGTCATCGGTGGGGCACACAAGGCGGGGCTCAGCGACGTGCTGGTCGAGGCGGCGCTGACCACGATCCAGGACTGCGAGGACTCCGTCGCGGCGGTGGATGCCGAGGACAAGGTCGGCGTCTATCGCAACTGGCTGGGCCTGATGAAGGGCACGCTGGAGGACACGTTCGACAAGGGCGGCAAGTCGGTCACGCGTCGGCTCAAGGGCGACCGGACCTACAAGGACGTCAACGGACAGGAACTGGTGCTCAAGGGCCGCTCGCTGCTGCTGGTCCGCAATGTGGGCCACCTGATGACTACCGATGCGGTGCTGCGCGACGGCAAGCCGATCGGCGAAGGGCTGATGGATGCGGCCGTGACGACGCTGTGTGCCCTGCACGACCAGGGCAGAAACTCGCGCACGGGGGCGATCTACATCGTCAAGCCGAAGATGCACGGGCCCGAAGAGGTGCGGTTCGCCTGCGCCATCTTCGCCTCGGTGGAGCGAATGCTCGGGCTCGAGCCGAACCGAATCAAGATCGGCATCATGGACGAGGAGCGGCGGACCTCGGCTAACCTCAAGGCAGCGATCTACGAGGCGCGGCACCGGGTGTTCTTCATCAACACCGGCTTTCTGGACCGAACCGGCGACGAGCTCCACACTTCGATGGAGGCAGGGGCGGCGCTGCGCAAGGACGAGATCAAGGGCGAACGCTGGATCAGCTCCTATGAGGATCGCAACGTCCTGATCGGCTTGGCGACCGGCTTTTCGGGCCGGGCGCAGATCGGCAAGGGCATGTGGGCGCAACCGGACAACATGGCCGCGATGATGAAGGCGAAGATCGGCCATCCCAATGCCGGCGCCAACACGGCCTGGGTGCCGTCGCCGACCGCGGCGACGCTGCACGCGCTGCACTACCATGAGGTGGACGTGTTCGAGGCGCAGCGCCGGCGCCACAACCAGCCGTTGCCGACGCTGAGCGATCTGTTCTCGATGCCCGTGCAGCAGCCGTTCTCCCTGAGCCGCGAGGAGATCAACCGCGAACTCGAGAACAATGCCCAGGGTATTCTCGGCTATGTGGTGCGTTGGGTGCAGCAGGGTGTTGGGTGCTCGAAGGTGCCGGACATCAACGATGTCGGTCTGATGGAGGATCGGGCCACCTGCCGGATCTCCTCGCAGCACATCGCCAACTGGCTGCGTCACGGACTGACGACCCGCGACGAGGTGACATCCATTTTCGAGCGCATGGCTTCGGTGGTGGATGCGCAGAATGCGGGTGACCCGCTGTACCGGCCGATGGCCGAGAACTACCAGTCGGTGGCCTTCCAGGCGGCGCTGGACCTGGCGCTGCACGGCGCGGACCAGCCGAGCGGGTATACCGAGCCAATCCTGCATGCTGCACGGCGGCGGCGGAAGGCGCGGGACGCGAAGTAGTTTCCCAACCGCCGAGCGTCACCCTCGGGTCAAGCCCGAGGTTTCCGATTGAGGTGTGCCTCGGATCCGGCGACCTCATAGGTCGGCAGTTCCAGCAGCGTGCCGTCGTGATGGATGGTGATGTCGTTGGCGACCAGGGTGGTGGCGGCGCCAATGGGTTCGTCGGTACCGAGGTTGCGGGCGAAGCGGGGATGGGCGCCGGAGGAGACCTGCAGGCGCAGGCGGTGACCGGCACGGAAGGTGTGCGCGGTGGCGTGGAGGTGGAAGGTCAGGTTCCAGCCGCCAGCCGGATCGCGCGGCGTCTCCGGGGTGACGCGGAAAAGCTTGTCACAGATGTTGATTGAGACCTTGTCGGGGCCGACATCGCAGAGGCGGAGGAAGAAATCGGCATACGCGACAGTCGCGCTGGCGCGGAGATACACCTTGGGTTGCCCGATCACGGTCAGGTCGGCGGCGAGGGGTTGGCTGGTGTAGCAGAGGACGTCGTCGCGGATTTCGCGCAGGGCGTTGTCGACGGGGCCGGCGCCGGTGAAGGCGAACATGGCGCCACCAAGATTGGGTGTCGGGTCGGCGGGGTCGTAGCGGTAGCTGTCGGTTGCGGGGGCCGCGGGCGGCTCCGGCGAGAGGGCGCCTTCGGGAGCGACGTGCCAGAGGCGGGACCGGGCGCCGGGCGGGGGATAGTGATCGAACTCCAGCCACTGGTCGTGGCCGGAAAGGTGGATGCGCACCGGCTTGTCGCGCAGCCCGGTGCGGTCGCCGCTGAGATGCGCGCGCATCCAGATGATGGTCTCGCGCAGGTTGTCGCGCTGCAGTTCGTCGGCAACGTGGAACCAGGTTCCGACGGTGAGGTACGGCGTGTGGCCGAGCTCGACCAGCCGCTGATAGTCGGCGAGCAACTCGTCCAGCATGAAGTCGTACCAGCCGGAGATGAAGTGAACCGGCGGGGTACGGTGGCTGAGGCGCGGGCGGTGGTTGAGCGCTGCCCAGAACGTGTCGCTGCCCACCGAATGCTCGAACCAGTGGCGCCAGAACGGCACCTTGTGGCCGACGACCTTTCGGTCGGCCTCGACCAGCGGCAGGGTCATGGCGGCGGCGGCAGTGCGGCGCTCGATATCGCCGGAGAACATGCGGGCGGCGGTGGAGAGCGGACGGCTGCGCAGACCCTCGATGACCTGCAGCCAGCTCAACCAGAGGCCGAGGTGGAAGGCGCCTGAGGGGAAGACGACAGAGCGGAAGTCGGAGGTCGTCACCTTGGTCGCCATGGCCGCGGTTTGCGGTAGCGCATCACTGATGGCCCACTGGGCATAGCCGAGATAGCTCGGGCCGGAGAGGCCGATGCGACCGTCGTACCAGGGCTGCTCGCCGATCCAGGCGAGGGTGGCGAGGCCGTCGGCCCGTTCGTTGGTCAGCGGGTCGAATTCGCCGCCGGATTTTTCGGTGCCGCGGCAGGCCTGCAGCACGACATGGAAGCCGCGCTCCGCGTAAGCCTCGGCGATGGGGCCGAAGCCGCGGCGGCCATAGGGCAGGCGCATCAGGATGGTGGGGTGGGGCCCGGCAGATTTCGGGGCGTAGTGGTCGGTCTTGAGCACCACGCCGTCATCCATGGTGATGCCGATATTGCGCGTCTTCCTGACGCCGTTGAGTCGCGGCGGCAGGTCCTCGACCCAGGCCAGGTAGAGCGACGACAGGCTCATGGATCAGCTCACGAAATCGAAGCGGTCGACGTCGAACAGGCCACGGTCGGTCATTTTCAGATGGGGGATGACCGGCAGGGCGAGAAACGCGACCTGCAGGAAAGGCTCGGGCAGGGTGCAGCCCAGATATCGGGCGGCGTCACGCAGCTTGTGAAGGTCGCGCGCGACCTGCTCGAAGCTGTTGAGGCTCATGAGACCGGCCAGCGGCAGGGCCAACTCGGCGGTCACCTTGCCGGCATCGGCGACGACGCAGCCGCCGCCGAGTTCGATCAGCCGATTGACGGCAACGGCCATGTCGCCGTCGTCGGCACCAACGACGGTGATGTTGTGACTGTCGTGTCCCACCGAGGAGGCTATGGCGCCACGGCGGAGGCCGAAGCCGGTGACGAAGCTGCGGCCGACGTTGCCATTGATGCCGTGGCGCTCGATGACGGCAACCTTGATGACGTCGGCGGCGAGGTCGGGCTGGAGGCCGTGTTCAGTGGCGGCGAGGGTGGCCTCTTCACGGAACGTCAGGATCAGGCCGGGACGGACGCCGATCACCGGGACGCGGTTCTGGCCGGGCCTGGGTTCGGTGCGGAAGACATCCGGGGCAACGGGATTGGCCTTCATCGAGGTGAGGCCGACCGGCGCCACGACTTTGCGGGTGGCGAAGAGTTCGGGGGTGACCAGGCGGCCGGCGGCGATCACGTCGGAGACCTGGCAGCGCTCGAGACTGTCGAGCAGCGCGACGTCGGCGCGCCAGCCGGGAGCGAGCAGACCACGGTCACGAAGGCCGAAGATGCGGGCGGCCGAGTGGCTGGCCGCGCGATAGACGTGGTGAAGCGGGCGGCCCCTGGCGATCAGCCGGCGTATGGAGCTGTCGAGGTGACCCTCCTCGGCGATGTCGAGGGGGTTGCGGTCGTCGGTGCAGAGGGCGACGAAGCTCGAGGTGTTCTCATCGAGGACTTCGGCCAGGGCTTCGAGGTCCTTGGAGACCGAGCCCTCGCGGATGAGGATGGCCATGCCCTTGGCGAGCTTTTCACGGGCCTCCGCGGCGGAGGTGGCCTCGTGGTCGGTGCGGATGCGGGCGGCGAGATAGCCGTTGAGCGCGGTGCCCGAGAGCAGGGGTGCGTGGCCGTCGATATGGCCGTCCTGGAAGGCAAGGAGCTTGCTGATGATGCCAGGATCGGCGTTGAGGACGCCGGGGAAGTTCATCATCTCGGCGAGACCGAGAGCCTTGGGGTGGTCGCGGAAGGGGAGGAGGTCTTCCACCTCGAGCCGGGCGCCGGCGGTCTCGAAGGCGGTAGCCGGGACGCAGGAGGACAGGTTGACCCGGATGTCCATCACCGTCTCGGCGGCGCTGTCGAGGAAGTAGCGAATGCCTTCGGCACCAAGGACGTTGGCGATCTCGTGCGGGTCGCAGAGTGCGGTGGTGACGCCGTGAGGCAGGACGCAGCGATCGAACTCGGGCGGGGTGACGAGGGAGGATTCGATATGGAGGTGTGTGTCGATGAAGCCGGGGACGGCGTAGCGGCCAGCGCCATCGATGACGGTCTTGCCGTCGTATTCGGCGTGGGTGCCGACAATGCGGTCCCCGACGATGGCGATGTCGGTTTCGGTGACGGTGCCGGTGATGACGTCGAGCAGCCGGACGTTGCGGATGACGAGGTCGGCGGGCTCCTTGCCCTGGCCTGCCATGATCATGCGGATGAGCTCGTCGCGATCAGCCATTGCGTCCCTTTCCGTGTTGCTGCGGAGGGTGGGTCGGCGTTGCGGCGGCGTCAAGGCCAAGGAACCGTGGCGCGATGGCACACGTTGCTCCGGGCAAGCTACGGGAGACCTTCATGCAGACCTATGATCCGAACAAGTCACCGACGGAAGTGCGCCAGGCCAACCCGCGCAAGGGCAACCTGCGGGTGCTGGTCGTCGGCCTGATCGGCATCGTCGTGCTCTTTGCCATCGTCTACTTCATCTACACAGCAACCCAGGTGAACCCGACCTAAATGGTTCGCCTCAGACGCGTGGGTCGCGACGACCTGACCCTGACCCGCCGGCGGAGCGGGAAGGGTTTCACCTTTCTCGACGTCACCGGTGCAGTGATCCGCGACCCAGAGGTGCGGCAGCGCATCAGTGCGCTCGGCATTCCCCCTGCGTGGACGGATGTGCGTATCGCCGCCCACGACCGCGCCCATATTCAGGCGCTGGGGGTCGATGAGGCGGGGCGTACGCAATACATCTACCACGAAGACTGGGAACGACGCCGGACCGGGCGCAAGCAGCAGCGGCTCGCGCAGTTGACGGCAGCGCTGCCGCGCATCCGGCGGAGGGTCGCGGCGGAACTGGCCGGGCCCGAGGGCAGCCGGAGTTTCGCCCTTGCGCTTGCGGTGGCGCTGATCGACCGGACGGCGATGCGCGTCGGGCGGGAACGCTATCTCGAAACCAACGGTACACGCGGGGCGGGCACGCTGTTTACGCGAGACGTCACTGTGCGCGACGGCAGGCTGCAGCTCAGATTCTCGGCCAAGGGCAGCAAGAAGGCCGAGTATGCGGTGGACGACCCGCTGCTGATCGAGGCTGTGAGGCGGATCAAGACGCTGCCGGGGAAGCGGCTGCTCGTGTATCGCAATGATCACGGCAAGGTGCGGCCGATCAACACGGCCGCCATAAATGCCTGGCTGTGCCAAGTGGCAGGTTGCGAGATTTCGGCCAAGGATTTCCGCACCTTGCATGCGAGTGCCTTGGCGGCGGAGGCCCTCGCGGCGCTGGAACACGGCGCTTCGGTAACGGCGCGGAAGCGCCAGATCGCCGGTGTGGTTCGGGAGATCTCGCAGGTGCTGCGCAACACGCCCGCGATCTGCCGCAAGTCCTATATCGCTCCGTGCCTGTTCCGCCTGTTCGACGAGGGCAAGCTGCAGGCCGTGTGGGAGACCGCCGGGCGCGCCGGCCCGGGCATCAAGCTGCGCGAGCGCAGGCTGGCGGCGGTGCTTGCCGCGGTCTAGGCAGCACGGCTGCGGCGGAGCGGCCCGTTCCGGGGTTCGGCGAAGATTTCCACCACGCGCTCGGGCGACACCGGGCCCGAGAACAGGAAGCCCTGCAGCGTGTTGCAACCGAGCCGGGCCAGAATGTCCGCCTGCTCGTCGGTCTCGACGCCCTCGGCCGTGACCTCGATGTCGAGCGCGTGGGCGAGGGTGACGATCGCGTCGGTGATGGCGACCGAGACGTGGCCCTCCTGGAGCTGGCTGACGAATGAGCGGTCGATCTTGATGCGATCCACCGGGTAGCGCGACAGGTAGCTCATGGACGAGTAGCCGGTGCCAAAGTCGTCGAGCGCGATCTGAATGCCGGCGCTGCGCAAGGTCCGCAGGTTCTGCGAGGAGACCTGCTCATCGTCGAGCAGGATCGACTCGGTGATCTCGAGTTCGAGGTCGGTAGCGCGCATGCCGGTCTCCCGGAGGATGTCGAAGACCTGTCCGGCGAACCGGGGATGGCGCAACTGGGTCGGCGAGATGTTGACAGCGATGGTGCGGCCGGGCCGGCCGGCGCCCAGTTCACAGGCTCGGCGCAAGACGAGTTCGCCGAGGGCTCCGATCAGCCCGGTATTCTCGGCGATCGGGATGAAGCGGGCGGGTGAGATCTGTCCGAAGGTTGGATGATGCCAGCGGGCAAGGGCTTCCGCGCCGATCACCCGGCGGCTGCGCTGATCGATCAGCGGCTGAAAGGCTACGCTGATCTGGCTGGAGGTGGCCAGCGCCTCGCGCAGCTCACCCTCGATGGTGTGCTGGAGCCGCAGCAACTCGCTCATGCGATCATCATAGGTGATGGCGCGGTTGCGGCCGCGGGCCTTGGCTTCGTAGAGGGCGATGTCGGCGCGGCGGATGATCTCCAGCGGATCGGTATCCCGCAGGGGCGTTACCACAATGCCGATGCTGACGCCCACATGGGCCTTGTAGCTGCCCAGCGCAAAGGGCTGGTTGATGGCTTCGACCAGCCGGGCCGCAAGATCCTGCACGCCGCCGGGGGCCTCCCGGCTGAGGCTGACCAAGGCGAATTCGTCCCCACCCAGCCGAGCGAGGAACATGTCCTTGCCGGCGACCAGCCGGATGCGGTCGCGAGCGGCGCACAGAAGGTCATCGCCGGCCTGATGACCGAGGGTGTCGTTGATCTGCTTGAAGCGGTCGAGATCGAGCAGCAGCACCCACAGCCGTTCGGAAGCCGGAGCGGTCGCCAGTGTGGTCGCCAGATGCCGATCGAAGAGGGCGCGGTTGGGCAGCCCGGTGAGGCCGTCATGCAGCGACTGGTGCTCGGCCAGACGGCGTCCGTCCTCGAGGGCGTCGGTGGAGCGGCGCAGCCGAACCAGCAGCAGATAGAGGATGATAGCGCTGATGCCGACGCCACCGGCCAGCGCGGGGCCGGCCTGGCGGATCAGCAGCTCGCTCGGGTGGTCGCGGTCCCACTCGAGAAAGGCGACGAAGCGGCCGGCGCGATTGCGGATGGGGTACACCGCGCGGTGCGAGCTGGTGGAGCTGACGGAGGAGAAGGTGGCATGTTCCAGCGTGTGCTGGGACGCCAAGGTATCGGCGAGCGCCAGATCAAGAAAGCGGACGCTGGCGAGGAGCGGTTCGGAACCGGCCGATTGGGGCAGATTGCCGGTGTGGGAAACGAGAGGCGAGGCGGCAACAATGGCCGGGTGACCGTCGATCAGCGCGAAGTCGGCAGCGCTGCTGCTGTCGCGCTTGGGCGGTGGCTGGCTGCGGGCCAAAGCCATTACGGAAGCCAGCTGCGCCGCAAGCGCGTCGCTGTCGGCGACGTCGACCCGCTGGCCACCGATCATGGCGTAGAGCGGCACACCCTCGCCCGACACCAGCAGGGTGCGGTCATGCCCGTAGTAGACGTGCATATAGGTGCCGAAATGGGTGTGGACCCATTCCGGATCAAAGGCAATTGCGGTGTTCCTGACGGCGTCATCCCAGATGGAGATTCCGGTCTGGTCGTGACCCACCTGCAGGCGCAGGCGTTCAAGGGCCCGCGCTGCCATCTCGGCCTGCCGCTCCAGCGCGCGTCGGTCGATGTTGTCGGCCGACCAGAAGAAGAATCCCAGCACGGCGACGGAGGCCAGGATCAGACCCACGACCGCCGGAAGCAACGTGGCGGCAGACTGGTACCACGGCGATCTGCCGGCGGGCTGACTGGTCATGAGGAGACGGGAACGGGCGGGCGCATTGGCGGTACGCTATCCGGACATCCATTAGGGACTGGTTACCGGCGGCATTCCCCGTTGATGCACGGCTTCCGCTCCAGCGGTCGGCTCGGTAGTGTTCAGCATTCGTTTTCGCAAAGGACCAGATCATGTCACAGGTGCGCGCCCTTGTTCTCGAACGCCAGCATGAGCTGGCCCTGCGGGACATCGACCTGCCGCTCGAGGTCGGACCCGGCATGGTCCGGATCGCCATCCATACGGTGGGCGTGTGCGGCTCGGATGTGCACTACTACACGCATGGCCGGATCGGACCGTTCGTGGTCGACGCGCCGATGGTGCTGGGCCACGAGGCGGCAGGGACGGTGGTCGAGGTCGGCGAGGGCGTGACACACCTCAGGGTCGGCGACCGTGTATGCATGGAGCCCGGTGTTCCCGATCCGCAATCGCGGGCGAGCCGGCTGGGCATGTACAATGTGGATCCGGCGGTGACGTTCTGGGCAACGCCGCCGGTGCACGGGGTGCTGACCTCGGAAGTGGTGCATCCAGCCAACTACACCTTCAAGCTGCCGGACAATGTGAGCTTTGCCGAAGGGGCGATGGTGGAGCCGTTCGCCGTCGGCATGCAGGCGGCAAGCAAGGCCCGGATCACCCCGGGGGACACCGCGGTGGTGCTCGGTGCCGGTCCGATCGGAACCATGGTGGCGCTGGCAGCGCTGGCCGGCGGCTGTGCGCGGGTGATCATCGCCGACCTGGCGCAACCGAAGCTCGACATTGCGGCGCGATACCAGGGGATCATTCCCGTGAACATCCGCGAGGCGGATGTGGTGGCGGAGGTCGCCAGGCTGACGGAGGGCTGGGGCGCGGATCTGGTGTTCGAGTGCTCCGGATCGCCCAAGGCATGGGAGACGATCATGCAGCTGCCGCGCCCAGGCGGGGCGATCGTCGTGGTGGGCCTGCCGGTCGAGCCGGTGAAGGTCGACATCGCCGCAGCGTCCACCAAGGAGGTGCGGATCGAGAACGTCTTCCGCTATGCGCACCAGTATGACCGCGCCATTGCGCTGATCGCCTCGGGAAAGGTCGACCTCAAGCCGCTGATCTCGGAGACGTTCCCGTTCGAAAAGTCGGTGGAGGCATTTGACCGGGCGGTGGAGGCGCGCCCCACTGACGTGAAGCTGCAGATCAAGGTCGCCAAGGACTGAGGGGGAACCGGCGCTGCCGGCCCGAATTGTGCTGGCAGCATCACACTACCAAGAGGCGCGTCAGATGGACGTCGGCAACGAGTTCGGGTTCGTCCAGACATTCATCCCGCAGCACATCATCGCCATCCGGCTGCTGATTGCGGCCCTGCTGGGGGCAGCAATCGGCTTCGAGCGGGAGGTCAACACCGCCGAAGCGGGCCTGCGGACGCATATCCTGGTTGCCGTGGCAGGATGCCTGTTCACCATCCTGGCCTTCGAGATCTTCCACACCATCGAGAGCGAGCAGACGCGGTCCGATCCGATCCGTGCCGTCGAGGCGGTCACGGCAGGCATCGCCTTCCTTGGGGCCGGCGCCATATTCCGCAGCGGCGCGGGCGTGCAGGGGCTGACAACCGGGGCGGGCATGTGGCTGGCCGGCGCTGTCGGGGTGGCGACGGCGCTGGGCTACTACATCATTGCCGCTGGAACCGCGTTCCTGGCGGTGATGGTGCTGGCGGCGCTGCGGGCGTTCGCCCACACGGTGCTGCGTGGGAAGCAACAGACCGCTGGGGAGGCGACTAGTGACGGCCGCGGGGAGAAGCATGTGGAGCCGGACATGCGCTGAGGGACGCGCGCATATCCTCATGCCTCTCCCCCCGTGCGGTCGCGACAGGGAGGAGCGTCGCGCCCGCGGGCCTTGCGCAGTCCCCGCTTGGAGTCGGGGAGCGCACTCCGCACCCGAACTGGAGGGGCAGGGGCGGAGCATCAGTGGCCCGGAGGGACGCTTGGGAATGCAGGACCGACCAAAGCCGGCTTGCAGCGCCCCTCCTGACCAGACACCAACCCGGGGGGCGGTGCCGTCTGTGTTCAAGGCGCAAGGGACCGCCGAGAAACCAATTCTTTTTGTGGCGTGGTGTCGCCGGTCACGCTG
The DNA here is from genome assembly GCA_023437755.1 of Pseudomonadota bacterium. Classification (GTDB taxonomy): domain Bacteria; phylum Pseudomonadota; class Alphaproteobacteria; order Rhizobiales; family Devosiaceae; genus Devosia. The sequence continues at coordinate 7,248 of JAEZFJ010000205.1, read as the reverse complement.
GCTGGCTGAGCACATCGAAATGCGCCACCGAAGAAGCGAGAACGCGGTCTAAATTCTGGTCGAACTCAAGGCAGCCACCGGTCGAACTCCGGCGCCCGCGTTCACCGCCGCCACGGGAAACACAGTCGCTCTTGCTTGAGGTGCGTGCTGCCGCATAGGGAAAGCCGGGTAAAGCTGTGTAAGCCGGCCTTGCGTTTTACATGTAAAGGGTCACAATCGCGGGCAAGGAGGCGGAATGAGAACCGCGCCCGAAGAGGCCCCGGGAGAACAATCGGTAGTGGAGGCGCTCGAGCAGGTGCTCGCGTGGCCCGATATCGCGCGCTCACCGCAGCTGGCACGCTTTCTCGACTACATCGTGCGGCGCACCATTGCCGGTGATGCAGGATCGATCAAGGCCTATTCGATCGCGGTAGACGTGCTCGGACGCCCGAGCGACTTCGACCCGCAGACCGATCCGATCGTGAGGGTGCAGGCCCGCCGGTTGCGGGCGCTGCTGGACGAGTATTACCGCGGCCCGGGTCAGGCCAGCGGAGTGCGCATCGTTCTGCCGACGGGCCGCTATGTGCCGCAGTTCACCTGGACAAGCGTGGAGCAGCCGGCGGGCGTGGAGCCGGAGCGTGAAGAGCCGATGGCGACGCCGCCAAGACGGACGCCGGGCCAGTTCCTGCTGACCTGGCTGGGATTGGCCGCACTGGCCGTCGGGCTGGGCGTGATCGCGTATCTGATTGCGGACCTGCGGCTGGTGGAGGGACTGTCCCCAGATCGACCGGAACCGTTGGGGCGACCGCAACTGATGGTGACGGAGTTCCAGAGCCTGCGCGGCGATGGCGCCGGTGGGCCATTGTCGGCGGGGCTCGCCATCGAACTGGTCACCGATCTGCAGCAGTTCGGCACTATCGACGCTCGGTATCGATCAACTGGCGAGGCCGACAGCAGCGACGATGGCGGGCTGGTGCTCACCGGGATCGTGCGACATGACGGTGCGGTGGCGCAGTACAGTGCCATCCTGACCGACAGCCGCAGCGCCGAAGTGGTGTGGAACCTTACCATTCCGATCAGCGGCAGCGAGGCGCGCGATCCGATGGTGATCGACATCGTGTCGCGGCGGCTCGTCCTCACGCTTGGCAGTCCCCGCGGTCCGCTGCATGCCGAGGCCCGGCGACTGCTGGCGCAGGAATCGGCGGAAGGACGGGAGAGCGCCTACCTTTGCAGGGTGCTGTTCGACATCTATCGCGAAACCATGGCAGGGGCCGATGCGGCGCGAGCGGCCGAGTGTTTTGCTGCACTGACCGAGGCCGACAGGGGGGAGCCGATGGTGCTGGCGGCAGTCGCCAGCCTGACGGCGGAATATGCCAGCCCCGCGGTCAGCCCGCTGGAGAACGAGGCGGATCGGGTGCGGCTGGGGGGCGACCTGCTGGAGCGGGCGCTGGCAGTCGATACCACCAATGCCTTTGCGTGGCAGCAGCGGGGGTGGCTGCGGGAGCGGACCGGCGACATCGAGGGGGCGCTGGCGGACTACAAGTCCGCGCTGCAGCTCAATCCCGCCGACGGCGATGCGCTGGCGGCCAATGCGCGGGCGCTGGCTTTAGCCGGGCGGGTGGTTGAAGCGGAGCCGACGGCAACGGGTGCGGTGCGCATGACGCCCGCTCCGCCGGCCTGGTATTTCGGGGCGCCGGCGCTGATCGAGCTGCGGCGCGGTGCCAATGCGCTGGCGCTGCAATATGCCGAGGCCTACGTGCCGGCCGACCGGGAAGTCGGGCCGATCATCGCCATCCTCGCCGGCCAGGCGATCGGCAGCAGCACGGCGGTGAACCGCTATCTTCCCCAGGTGCTGGAGCTGGCTGCATTTCGGGCGGAGGGGGTGTTGCCGCGGCTGCGGCAGCGGATCAGCGACGAGACGCTGCTCGAGCAGATCCGCGCTGGATTGCTCGCGGCTGGGGTCCCCGCAGCGGCGCTGGAGGCGCCGTTCTAGGAACCGAAGGCGTCGCGCGCCAAGGCGACGAAGCGGTTGCCACGCTCCTCGAAGTTCTTGAACTGGTTGTAGGACGGGGCGCCGGGGGAGAGGATGACCGTGTCGAAGCGCTGGCGGCGTTCGGCGAGCGCCGCAATGGCGTGGTCGAGGTCGGGTGCGTCGATGACTTCGATGCCCGGAGCGGCGGCGCGGGCGGCCGTGGCTAGGCGGGTGCCGGTGACCGGCAGGCAGATCAGAGTGGTGACGCCGGAGGTATCAAGGCGAGCGGCGAGGTCTGCGTAGACCTGTTCCCGTTCATGGCCACCGGCGATCAGGGCGATGCGCCGGCCCTGATAGGCGGCGAGGGCGGCCTTGGTCGCTTCCGGCGTGGTCGAGATCGAATCGTCGACAAAGACGATGCTGCCGAAGCGGTGCTCCTCGAGGCGATGAGGCAGCGGCGCGAAGGCGGCTATGCCCGCCATGACCCCCTCGAGGGTGGCGCCGGTAGCAAGGGCGATCTCGGCAGCGAGGCGGGCATTGTCGAGATTGTGGGCGCCGCGGAGGCGCGACTTTGCGACCGCCCCGTCGACGGCGGCGCTTTCATCGGGGTCAAGCGGGCGGACCAGGCGGCGGTGATCGCGTACGGCTTTGGCAACAAGGGCGTTGCCGCGGGCGGCGGCGCCGAGGGCGACGGCGAAGCTGCCGTCGCGGTCGATCAGGTTGAGCTTGTCGGCGTAGTAGCGCTCGACCGAACCGTGCCAGTCGACATGCTCGGGGTAGAGATTGGTGACGGCAGCCAGGTCGGGGAGGAAGTCCATGTCGGCGGTCTGGTAGCTCGAGAGCTCGAAGATGACGACGCTGTTGCGGTCGGCCGCCTCGAGCGGGGCGAGGCCGACATTGCCGGCAAGGCCGGCATCGACGCGGGACTTCACCAGCATCAGGTGAGCGAGGGTGGCGGTGGTCGACTTGCCCTTGGTGCCGGTGATGGCGATGACGGTACGGCCGTGGCGGTAGGTGGCGCCCCAGAGATTGAGGTTGGAGGTGACCGGAATGCCGGCTTGGCGGGCCAACTCGAAGATGGGCTTGTAGCGCGACACCCCCGGCGACTTGACGATGGTGCCGAAGCGACGGTGGGCGATGGCGTCCACCAGTTCGGCCGGCTCGATCGGGATGGTGCCGGAAATATCCGCGGTGCCGCTGTCGACGGTGATGAACACCCGCAGGTCCGGCTGGTTCGCCTGCAGAAAGGCGCGGGTGGACTGGGCTTCGCGCCCGGCGCCGTAGAGCAGGACCGGGGCGTCAAACCGCATAGGCGGCGACCTTGGCAGCGCGCGCGGGGGGAATGTGGTGGTCGTGGCTGTCGGTCAGGCACTCGGCCATGGCGCGCTGCAGCTTCTCTTCGCCGTATTGGGCGAAGAGGTCGGCCTTGACGGCGCTGACCACGGCATCCTCGTGCCAGTCGGCATGGCGGGTGAGCGTGTAGAGGCAGGCGGCGGCCTCGAGGATCTCGCCGACACATTCCCAAGGCTTCTGGCCGGCAAGGCCGGCGAGTTCGCGGAAGGAGCGTTCATTGGCCGGATTGTCGAGCAGGTCCTGTCCGAAGATGCCGACCAGCCGCTCCTTGGCCATGAAGGGCGCAAAGATCAGGAAGACGAAGTGGCATTTGGGGCACTCGCCACACCAGAGCGGGCCGTCGTTGCCGTTGAGGCGGAAGTTGCGATTGCAGCTCGAGAACACGTGGTCGAAGCGGCCGGCATTGGTGAACAGCGAGGCGATGCGCGCCTCGGAATAGGGGCGCAGCAGCGAATAGTATTTGAGGGCGCCACCGGTAGCATGAGCCAGGGTACCGGCGAGCAGGAGCTCGAAGCCGAGCGACTTGGAATACTGGTGGTTGGTCTCGCGGCCGTCGAATTCGACATTGCCCTCGCTGGCGGAGCGCTCGTTGGAAAGGACGATCTCGTCATAGCCGTGCAGCAGCGCGCAAAGAGCGGCGATCATGGAGTTGATGGCAGTGGAGGGCACGTGGCCGTTGAGGTAGCCGGGCTCCTTGCCGAGCCGCACCATTTCCGGATCGAGCGTGCGGGTGACGTAGAGCGGGGCGATGCCGAGGGAATCGACGGAGGTGAGGATCGGGCCCTTGGGGTTGACGGCGAAGGGGGTGAACTCGGCACCGGCATGGCTCAAGAGGTCAACGCTGACCAGGGAGTCCTTGCCGCCGCCGATGGGCAGGAGGGCGCGGCGGGGCAGGTCGGGGCGCGCAATCGTACCCTTCCCGTCGGCAGGCGCCTCAAGGGTGAGCCGGCCGAACCGGGCCAGGTTGTTGCGGGCGTAGAACTCGCCGAGCCCGTTCTCGTAGACGTCGATGACGAAAGCGCGCTCGGCATCGGTCAGCGGGACAGTGGGCGCGGCGATGGTGAGCGGAGCCTTGAGCTTGAAGTAGCTGGTGCCGAGCACAATGGCGGTGAGACCAAGGAGCTTGCGGAAGGACGCTGTCCTGGCCAGGGCCGGATCGGCTGGCGCAGGCAGGCGCAGCACTTCGGTGAAGCGGAGATCGCCCAGCCGGTAAGGCAGGCGCACCTCGCCGGTTGCGGGGTCGAAGGTGGGCTCGTCGATATGGAAGGTGTCGGTCAAGGCAGCGCTCGCGTGGGTGCTCACCATATAGGTGATTTGCAGGCGTGGCGGGAGTGGGGCCAGCGGGCTCAGCGCGAGCCGATGAAGCCTTGCAGCATGGGGAGGTATTCGGGGTTTTGCCACACGAACCAGGCCGCGGCGGCGATGGCGGCGAGAAGGACGAGGCCAAAGAGCTTCCGGAGGACCGAAAAGACCAGCCACAGGACGATGTCAGCGCCTATGCCGAGGGCGATCAGGGTGGTGGTGTCGGTGGGGATTTGCTGTTCTCCTCGTTTACCGCGCCTGTTGGGGCCCAAATGCGACAGCAGCGTGTCGAAGCGGGGTGGTGTGGTCCGTCGATGAGGTGACGGCAGTGGTGCCAGAAAGAGGAGAGCAGAATGCGTGTCGTGGTGTTCGTGAAGGCGACCAAGGGCAGCGAAGCGGGGGTGATGCCGACGCCGGAGCTGGTGGAAGCGATGGGACGGTACAACGAGGATCTGATCAATGCCGGGATCATGCTCGGCGGCGACGGGCTGAAGGCGACGTCGCACGCCAAGCGCGTAGTGTTTTCGGGACAGAACCGCAGCGTCTATGACGGGCCGTTTGCCGAAACCAAGGAACTGGTGGCCGGCTACTGGATCTGGGAAGTCCGGGACATGGACGAGGCGGTGGAATGGGTGAAGCGCTGCCCCAACCCGATGATGATGGAAGAGAGCGAGATCGAGATCCGCCCCGTCATCAGCATGGAGGATTTCGGCGAAGCGGTGACGGCCGAAGGCGCGGAGATCCATGCGCGCAACACCGAGCGGATGGCGGGGCTGTAGGCGGGCGAGATGAGCCCGACCGTTTCCGTCTTCAAGTGGTCACCGGACGGCGGGGTGGGCCTGGCGCGCGACATGCGGGTGCGCTGGGCGCTGGGCGCTGGGCGCTGGCGGCGTGGCCGGCCTACCAGCGTGCCTATGTGGCGCAGGGCGCGCTTTATTCCGGCAAGGTACCGCCGCCCGAGCAGTGGTAGCGCGTCAGTAGATCCGCATCTGCATGCGCATGACGATGTCGCTGCCGAGGCGCTGGTAGCCGAACTCGCGCATGACGCAGGACCAGCTGCCGGACTGGCGCTCGATGCGAAACAGGTTGTAGCGGGCCGGATCATCCAGCCGACCACCCTGGGCAGCGCTGGCGGCCGCGACACCGATTACCGGCACGTCGTGGTTCTTGCCGGGGATGGAGTGGATCGAGGAGCGGTGGGTGTGGCCGTGCAGGACCAGTTCGGCGCCATGTTCTGCGATCACCTGGCGGAAGAGGCGGTGCCCCTTGAGGCCGAAGGAGGGGTGCTGCAGCTCGGCGTTGGGCGGGTGGTGGATCAGGACGCAGCGAAAGAAGCCGGCCTCGCCCATGCTGGCCAGAATGCGCGAGAGGCGGGCGGCCTGCTGCTCGTCGAAGCGGCCGATGGCCAGGAACGGCCGGGTCGGCACGGCGCTGGAACAGGAGATGACAGCGACATCGCCGATGCGGCGCACGAAGGGGAACAAGGCGTCGTCGACGGTTTCGCCACGCATGTAGTCGCCCCAGGCGCTGCAGGCCAGGTCGAGGGCGCCGGGGACATAGGCGTCATGGTTGCCGGGGCACACGGCGATGCGGTCGGGCGCGCCAAGCTCGGCGAGCCAGCGGCCGGCACGCTCCATCTCGTAGCCGAGGGCCAGGTTGACGAGGTCGCCGGTGACGGCGGTGAAATCGGCGTTCTGTGCCTTGAGGTGAGCCACGAGGCTGGTCAGCGTTTCACTGTTCAGCTCTTCGTTGCGGCGCATCTTCCAGTTGAGCCAGCCGGTGATGCGCTTGTTGCCGACCAGGTCCCGCCACGAGATGTCGGGCATGGGCGAAAGGTGGATGTCGGAGATATGGGCCAGGGTTGTCATCGGGCGGGTTTGTGCCAGAACGGCAGTGGCAAGAAAACCGACAAACGCCGTGAGGGTCGATTTTGTCGCCATCAAAGCTCTGCTACCGGTGAGGGGGAAGGAGTCCGCCGCGATGATGAACCGTTTCCAGAAGGTGCGCGCCTGGGGTTTTCTTGCCCTGAAGGGCTGGTGGCAGCGCATGACCATCGGCACGCGGGTGATGCTGATCGACGGCGACAAGGTGCTGCTGATCCGCCACGGCTATGTGCCCGGCTGGCAGTTTCCCGGCGGCGGCGTGGGGCCGGGGGAGACAATGGAAGCGGCGGCGGCGCGCGAGGTGATGGAGGAGACCGGCTATCGCATCACCGGGCCGCTCGAACTGCACGGCATCTACCACCAGAACAATGCGGTGACGAACCGCGACCATGTGGTGTTCTACCTGGCGCGGCAGTTCGAGAAAGTGCGCGATCACAAGCCGAACCGCGAGATCGCCGAGGTCGCCTGGTTCGAGCGGACGCGGCTGCCGGAGATGGTGACGCCGGCAACCTCGCAGCGGGTGGACGAGGTGTTCGACGGCACGCCGCGGCGCACGGAATGGGGATATTGAGGGTGGGGCTCCACTCTTGCCCCCCTGAGCCGAGGCCGGCTTGAGATCTCAGGATGGTTCCCGCTTTCGCGGGGATGACAGCTGGTGGCTGGGTGGGGATCGTGCCCACACAGGAGCCCTCAGTCCACGAACTCCAGGTCCGGACCGACGGGGATGATCCGCGTCGGGTTGATGGTCTGGTGGCTCCA
>JAEZFJ010000164.1 GCA_023437755.1 Pseudomonadota bacterium | reverse complement strand
CAGCGATGTCGGCAATGGCGTCGACGGTGAGCGTGGTAACGGCGCGCCGCGGCGATATGCGGGTGGGCCGGACGGTGACCTCGATGCTGTCGCTGTCGATCGCGCCGCCGACTATTCTGGTGTCCATCGACATCGTCAGCCGCCTGGCGGACATGATTGCCAAGAGCGGCGGGTTTTCACTGGCGTTGCTGGCCGACGACCAGCGCAACATCGCCGACGCCTTTGCGGGCGGGGTCGATCCGGACGGTCGCTTCGATGTCGGCTCTTGGTCGGAATGGCCGTCGAGGCACCCGATGCTGCTCGGTGCTTCTTCAGCGCTCGATTGCGAGGTCACCGGCTCGATCGAAACAGGCACGCATGTGTTGTTTGCGGGGACGGTGGTGGAGGCGGAAACCACCACCAGCCGATTGCCGCTGCTGTGGCAGCGCCACCACTACCACAGGCTGGGCGGGCTCGACTGACCCGGCGCAAGGTGCCAAGCTCGACGGGCGCGCCGGCGCAACCCAGCGTCACCCCCGGCATTCTTCCCGCAAGGAGGAGACTCCATGCCCCGATATTTCTTCAACTACCGAACCGATGACGAACTGATCTCCGACCCGGAGGGCCAGGAATTCGAGAACCTCGACGCGGCCGAGCACAACGCCGCCGAAATCGGACGGGCCATCGTCGACCGGGCGCTGAGCCAGGGCGAGGACCCTCGCCTGCCCCGCTCGATCGAAATCACCGATGCCAAGGGGCACGACCTGCTCTATGTGGTGTTCTGGGCGGCGCCCGGCAAAGCACGGGGCGGACAGGAATGGACGCCGTCGACGCTGCACTGACCGGGGCCGCTGCTGGAGCGCGGGATGCCTGACCCCACCATTTTCGTCGATGCCGACGCCTGTCCGGTGAAGGCCGAAGCCATACGCGTGGCCGAGCGGCTGGGGCTGGTGATCACGCTGGTCAGCAATGGCGGCGTGCGGCCGTCGCGCGATCCGATGGTGCAGGTGGTGGTGGTGGCGGCAGGAGCCGATGCAGCCGATGACTGGATCGTCGAGCACGCGCAGGGCAACGACATCGTGCTGACTGCCGACATTCCGCTGGCGAGCCGTGCCATCGACAAGGGCTGCCATGTGCTGGGCTTCACCGGGAAGCCCTTCACCACGGCCTCGATCGGCATGGCGCTGGCAATGCGCGACCTGAAACAGCACCTGCGCGAGACCGGGGATATCAAAGGCTACAATCCAGGCTACCGATCCGCCGACAGGTCGGCTTTCCTCAGCGCGCTCGACACGCTGGGGCGCAAGGCCAAGGCACTCGCGGCGCAGTAGGCTTCGAGGTAGGGCAGCCACCCTGTCATTTTCATCCTCGGCTGGTGCGTTATGGTCCGGGTGCGCGTGACAAGGAGGCCATAATGACGGATCGGGCGGCGGTAACCAGCCGGGCAGAGCAGCTTGCAGATGCGGAAGCAGGGCTGGCCCTGCTGCTGGAGCAGGCGGAACGGACGGCCGATCCGGAGGATCTTGCCCGGATACCGCTTGCCGATTTCGAAACGCATATCCGGCGGGCGATGGAGCGCCTGCTGGCGCATCGCGGCGACACCAGCGAAATCCACCTGACGCCGCCGGAGACGCCAGGCGCACCCCTGGTCATCGACGTCATCTCCCCGGACATGCCGTTCATCGTCGACAGTGCACTGGCGGCGGTGCGCGCGGCGGGCGGCACGATCCGGCTGGTCATGCATCCGGTGGTGTCCGTCGATGCGGGCGCCATCAGTCAGAATGGCGGGCTGCAACTGAGCATGCTGCACATCCACAGCGACCCCGTCGCCGATCCGGAAGGGCTGCGCGATGAAATCTCGCGCACGATGCGAGATGTGGCGTGGGCCGTGGGCGACTGGCAGCCGATGCTGGCCCGGGTGCGGCAGGCGATCGGCGAGCTTGAAAGCGCCCCTGCCCCGAAGGGCGACGAACCCCTCAGCTTCCTGGATTGGCTGACGGAGCACAATTTCACCTTCCTCGGCATGCGGAGCTACGGGCTGGTGGACGACCGGCTGGAGCCCGTCGCGGGCAGCGGCCTCGGCATCCTCCGCGACCCGGAAGTGCGGGTGCTGCGCAGCGGGGCCGAGTTTGTGGAATCGACGCCGGAGCTGGTGGAGTTCGTGGCGTCCGGCGAGACGGTGCTGGTGACCAAGGCGAATGTGCGCTCGCGCGTGCACCGCCGACAACACCTCGACTATGTCGGGGTGAAGCTGCGGGGGCCGGACGGCACCGCCACCGGCGAATTGCGCATTGTCGGGCTGTTCACGGCGCAGGCGCTGGCGGCGCCGCATACGGACGTGCCGCTGGCGCGGCGCAAGATCGCCGAGGTGATGCGGCGGTCGGGGTTCGATCCGCGCGCGCATGACGGCCGGGCCCTGATGAGCGCGCTCGACAGCTATCCGCGAGACGAGCTGTTCCAGGTCTCCACCAGCGAGCTGGCGGAATACGCTGCCACCATCGCGTCGCTCTACGACCGACCGCGGGTGCGGGTGTTGCCCCGCATCGACCGGTTCGACAATTTCGTGTCCGTCCTCGTGTTCGTGCCACGCGACCGCTACGACGTGCAGGCACGGGTGCGGATCACGCAATACCTTGCCAAGGCCTATGACGGGCGCGTCTCGGCCTACTACCCGCACTTCCCCGAAGGGGAACTGGTGCGGCTGCATGTGATCATCGGCCGGGTCGGCGGGACGACACCGCGGCCGAGCCGAAGCGAACTCGAAGCGCAGGTGGCGGCGCTGACGAGCAATTTCGGCGAGCTGCTGGCAGCCGAAGCGGGCGACGTCGGCGCAGTAAGCGACTATCGCGATGCCTTCTCGGATGCGTACCGTTCCCGCCACGACGCGGGGACAGCGCTGGCAGATATCGCCATTTTGCGTCGCCTGGGCGATGGCGAGGACGTCGCCATGCGGCTTCTTCGGCGGCAAGCGGGCGACGGCACCCTGGCGCTGAAGTTCCACCATCGCGGCACGCCCCTGCCGCTCAGCCAGCGCGTGCCGATGCTGGAGGCGTTCGGGTTCACCGTGATCGCCGAACGTACTTATACGGTGATCCCGCGCGACGGGGTCGAGCGCTTCATCCACGACATGTCGCTGCAAGCTCCCGAAGGGTTGTCGGAGTTCGAAGAGCGTGCCGGCAAGATCGAAGCCGGCCTTCATGCCGTCTGGTCCGGTGAGGCGGAAAGCGACCAGATCAACACGCTGGTGACCACCGCCGGGCTCGACTGGACAGAAGCGGCGTGGCTGAGGGCGCTGTCGCGGTACCTGCGACAGGTCGGAACCTCGTTCTCGCAGCGCTATGTCGCGGCCGTGCTGGTGCGGCATGCGGGGGCGGCTGCCGGATTGGTGAGTCTCATCAAAGCGCTGCACGATCCGGCTGTCGTGGACCGGGAAGCGGCCGCAGAGGCGGCACGAGGGCAGATCGGTGCAGCGCTCGAGGCCACGGCGTCGCTCGACGAGGACACCATCATCCGGCGGTTCCTCAACCTGGTCGAGGCGTCGCTGCGGACCAATGCCTTCCAGCGCGACGAGCATGGGACCCCACGTCCGGCACTGGCCATCAAGTTCGACAGCCACCAGGTCGACGGGATGCCGGAGCCGCGGCCATACCGCGAGATTTCGGTGTATTCGCCGCGCGTCGAAGGCATCCACCTGCGGTTCGGGTCCATTGCGCGCGGCGGCATCCGCTGGTCGGACCGGCCGGAGGACTTCCGCACCGAGGTCCTGGGGCTGGTCAAGGCGCAGCAGGTGAAGAACTCAGTGATCGTGCCGGTCGGTGCCAAGGGCGGTTTCGTGCCGAAGCGGCTGGTCGCTGGCATGCCCCGCGAGGCGATGCAGGCCGAGGGCGTCGCCGCCTATTCAACCTTTGTCGAGGCAATGCTGGACGTGACCGACAACCTAGTGGCCGGTGCCGTCGAGCCGCCGCGGCAAGTGGTGCGGCGTGACGGGGACGACCCGTACCTGGTGGTCGCGGCCGACAAGGGGACGGCCAGTTTCTCGGACACCGCCAATGCCATCGCTGTGCGCCGCGGGTTCTGGCTCGGCGATGCCTTCGCGTCGGGGGGATCGGCGGGGTACGACCACAAGAAGATGGGTATCACCGCCCGGGGTGCCTGGGAGGCGGTGAAGCGGCACTTCCGCGAGATGGACCGGGACATCCAGCGTGAGCCGTTCACCGTGGCCGGCGTCGGCGACATGAGCGGCGACGTGTTCGGCAACGGCATGCTGTTGAGCCGGCACATCCGCCTCGTCGCAGGGTTCGACCACCGCGACATCTTCATCGATCCCGATCCCGATGCTGAGACCAGCTACGCGGAGCGGGAGCGGCTGTTCCGGCTGCCACGGTCGAGCTGGCAGGACTACGACCGCAACCTGATCTCGACCGGGGGCGGCGTGTTCTCCCGGGGCGCCAAATCCATTCCGCTGTCGGGGCAGATGCAATCACTCCTGGGGATCAGCGCCGACCACGCCGCCCCGACCGCCGTGATCTCCGCGATCCTCCGGGCGGAGGTGGACCTGCTCTGGTTCGGCGGCATCGGCACCTATGTACGGTCCAGCCTGGAGACGGACGCGGATGTCGGCGACCGTGCCAATGATGCGATCCGCGTTTCGGCGGACAGTCTGCGGGCCAAGGTGGTCGGCGAAGGCGCAAATCTGGGGGTGACTCAGCGCGCCCGGGTGGAGTTCGCGCTTGCGGGTGGTCGGATCAATACCGATGCGATCGACAACTCTGCGGGGGTGAACTCGTCGGATCTCGAGGTAAACATCAAGATCGCCCTGCAGCCGCTGGTTGCATCGGGGGCGATGGACCTCGAGGGGCGCAACGACCTGCTGGTCCGGATGACGGAGGAGGTGGCGGCGCTCTGCCTCGAGAACAACTACCTGCAGACGCTGGCACTCTCGCTGGCGGAGCGGACCGGGGCGGCAGAACTGCCGGACCATCGCGAGTTGATGGAGGCTCTGGTTGCCCGTGGGGAACTTGACCGCGCGGTCGAGTTCCTGCCCACCGACTCCGTTCTCGACACCAGAGCGGCCAAGGGGCGAGGCCTCACCCGCCCCGAACTGGCGGTGCTGATGGCCTATGCCAAGCTGACGCTCTATGAGGACCTTCTGGAAAGTCCGCTGCTCGAGGACGAGGCGCTCGCCGGCGAGTTGTTCCGCTACTTCCCGGAGACGCTGCATCGGGAGTTTCCCGAAGCGATCGAGGGCCACCGGCTGCGGCGGGAGGTGATCGCCACGGTGCTGGCCAACGCCATGATCAACCGCGGCGGGCCGGCGTACGTCACCGAACTGACGTCAGCCACCAGCGCCGGGCCCGGCGAGATCGCCCTGGCCTATGTCGCGGCACGAGAAGTGTTCGGACTGGAAGCGCTGGATGCCCAGATCGAGTCGCTCGATGGGCTGATGGCCGGGGCAGTGCAACTTGAGCTGCAGGCGGCGGTGATGGCGCTGTTGCGGCAGGAAACGCTGTGGTTCCTTCGACATGCCGATTTGACAGGCGGCCTAGCGCAGCTGGTGGAAATCCACCGCGCCGGTGCCGCGACACTGGCTCGCATGATGCCGCATGGCCTGCCACCGGCGTTGCGAGACGCGTTGATCGGCCGCGCGGACCGCATGGAAGAACAGGGGGTGCCCTCGCCGCTTGCACAGCGGCTCGCGAGCCTGCCGGTCATGGGCTTTGCCAGTGACGTGGTGCTGGTGGCGGAGCGCGCCGGGGTGACCGCGGAGGAAGCTGCCGAAGCGTTCTTCGGGCTGTTCGGGGATTTCGGACTGGGTCCGGTGCTGGAGCAGGCGCGGGCGTTGCAGTTGGCTGACAGGTTCGACCGCATGGCACTGGACCGGGCGCTTGCGAACCTCTTGCGGGCGCAGCGCGACCTTGCAGGGGATGTGCTGCGCAGCGGCGATGGTCCGGTGCCGGAGCGGCTCGACGCGTGGCGGCGGCGGCACGAGCAGGGCATGGCGCGAACTGCGGGCGCAATGTCGGCCCTGGCCGAGGGCAGGCTCACTGTGTCGCGGTTGTCGGTGACGGCGGGACTGCTGTCGGATCTGGCCCAGGAAGGGTGAGCGGCAGGTTGCGTCGAAAGTCGTGTTGCGCGCG
>JAEZFJ010000182.1 GCA_023437755.1 Pseudomonadota bacterium | reverse complement strand
CCACAACGCGTTCAGCAGGAAAGTCCTGCCGGGTGAACCTGTTGCGCCTTGTTCCGCCGGCTTAAGGCCCCTACCATCGAAAGCTTGATCCCACCCTCGACAGACCATGGCCAAACACCAAGACCTGATCTCCGCAATCGGCAACACGCCGCTCATCCGTCTCAACCGCGTGTCGGCGCTGACCGGCTGCGAAATCTGGGGCAAGGCCGAATTCCTCAACCCCGGACAGTCGGTCAAGGATCGGGCGGCTCTGTTCATCATCCATGATGCGGTGAAGTCCGGCGCTCTCAAGCCCGGCGGCACCATCGTCGAAGGCACGGCAGGAAACACGGGGATCGGCCTGACGCTGGTGGCCAATGCGCTTGGCTACAAGTCGGTGATCGTCATTCCCGACACCCAGAGCCAGGAGAAGAAGGACGCCCTGCGCCTCTACGGCGCCGAGCTCATCGAAGTCCCCGCCTAGCCTTACAAGCACCCGAACAACTACATCAAGGTCTCCGGGCGTCTGGCCGAGAAGCTCAACCGGGAACTGCCAAACGGCGCCGTCTGGGCCAACCAGTTCGACAACACCGCCAACCGTCGCGCCCATATCGAGACCACCGGCCCCGAAATCTGGCACGATACCAACGGCCGCATCGATGGCTTCATTTGCGCCGTTGGCTCCGGCGGCACTCTTGCCGGCGTGGCCGACGCACTGCGGGCCCGCAGTTCCGACGTAAAGATCGGCCTGGCCGATCCCGAAGGTGCAGCGCTCTTCAACTATTTCGCCAATGGCGAACTGAAGTCCTCGGGCAACTCCATCACCGAGGGCATCGGCCAGGGCCGCATCACGGCCAATCTGGAGGGGCTCGAGGTGGATCTCCCGTACCAGATATCGGATGCCGAAGCCCTGCCCTATATCTTCGATCTGCTCGAGCACGAGGGCCTTTGCCTCGGCGGCTCCAGCGCCATCAATATCGCCGGTGCGGTGCGCATGGCCCGCGACCTCGGGCCCGGCAAGACCATCGTCACCGTCCTTTGCGACTACGGCAATCGGTACGCCAGCAAGATCTTCAATCCGGAGTTCCTGCACGCCAAGGAACTGCCGGTGCCGACCTGGATGGAGGGCCGGTCGCCGATCGACATCAGCAGCGTATTCGAGCCCGATCCGGTCTGAACCTCCGATCTTATGCCGCATTGTTCGTCGCTGCAGGGCTGCTAAAGTGGCGCCCTTTCAGCGTCACGAGTCTGTTGCTTGTTCGGTCTAGACGACCTCCTCCGCTTCATCACCGCCGACTTCAGCCTGTTCGCCGCGATCACCGCGGCGATCTACCTGCTGGCCTTCGTCTGCGCCGTTCGCGAAATCATGAACTCGCGGACCTCGCAGGGCTCGATCGCATGGCTCCTGTCGCTGGCACTGCTGCCGTTCCCCACTGTGTTCGTCTACATGGTCTTCGGCTGGAAGGCCTTCGACGATTACGCCACCGACCGTATCCGCAACGGCCGCGCCGCGCGCCCGCTGCGTGCCAAGGATCTCGCTCTGATCGATCGCGAGACCAGCCACAAATGGCCGGTTCAGACCAAGGTCTCGGAAGTCCCGTTCCTCAATGGCAACGAGGTCGAGCTGCTGATCGATGGCCGCGCAACCTTCGACTCCATCTTCGAAGGCATCGCCAGGGCCAGGGACTACCTGCTGGTACAGTTCTACATCGTGCGCGACGACGCGCTCGGCCAGGAACTGGCGGAGCGGCTGATCGAGCGCGCCAAGGCAGGCGTCAAGGTCTACCTGCTCTATGACGACATCGGCTCTACCGGCATGCCCAAGCGGTATCGCCGGGAGCTTCGCGAGGCCGGCATTCGCGTCGCCGGCTTCAATCAGCGCCACAAGTTCCTGCGCCTGTTCGGCCCCACCCGGATCAACTACCGGAACCATCGCAAGATCGTGGTCGTGGATGGCGAGCACGCCTGGGTCGGCGGGCACAATGTCGGTGTCGAGTACCTTGGCGAAGATCCCCGCTTCGGTCACTGGCGCGACACCCATGTCCGAGTGTCCGGTCCTGCCGCACTCGGCTGCGCCCTGCTGTTCCGGGAGGACTGGGAGTGGGCAACGGGCGAAGCCCTGCCTGAAACGCCGCCCGAGAAAGTCCCCACCCCTGGGGACCAGTCGGTTCTGGTGATGGGGTCGGGTCCTGCCGACAAGCTCGAGGAATGCGCTATCGCCTTCACCGATATCATCGGTCGCGCGCGGGAGCGCGTCTGGATCGTCAGCCCCTATTTCGTGCCGGATACCGACATCCGGACTGCCCTGTTCGCAGCACGGCTCCGCGGTGTCGACGTTCGCGTGATGCTGCCGGACGAACCCGATCACAAGATCGTCTGGTTCGCCAGCATCGCTCATGCCGACGGCATGGTTGAGCATGGGGTGCCCGTCTATCGTTACACCGACGGCTTCCTGCACCAGAAGGTGGTGCTGATGGACGACCAGATCGCCTCGATCGGCAGCGTCAACTTCGACAATCGCTCCTTCGCGATCAATTTCGAGATCACCCTCTGGTTCGCCGACCAGCAGACCATCACCGCTGTGGAGGAGATGCTGCTGGAGGACTTCAAGAGCTGCCGACTGGTGGAGCTTGATGAAGTGAAGAATCGTGCGCCCTGGATGCGCTTCCTGACCCAGGCGGCCCGCCTGCTTTCTCCGGTGCTCTGAAATGACTGAATTCTTGTTCCGTGACGACGCCTACCTGGTCGACACCGAAGCGACGGTGACCGAGATCACCCCGGAGGGCGGCGTGGTGCTCAACCAGACCGTCTTCTATGCCGCGTCCGGCGGCCAGCCGGGAGACAGCGGCCGGCTGCTTCTGTCCGACGGGCGCGAATTGCAGATCAGCACGGCTATCCATCCGGATGGCGACAAGAGCCGCATCGTTCATGTACCGGCGAGCCCAGAAGCCCTTCCGCAGCCGGGCGACACGGTGACCGCCAGCATCAACTGGGATCGCCGCCATCGGCTCATGCGGATGCATACGGCACTGCAT
>JAEZFJ010000162.1 GCA_023437755.1 Pseudomonadota bacterium | reverse complement strand
GGACAAGGTCGCAGCGCGCGTCGACGAGGCGCTTAACGATGCCGGCCCTGTGAGCCGCTGACGGGGTGACGCGGGGGCAAGAGGCGTCGGTGGCGGTAGCTGCCAGGATCGCCTCCACATTGTCGGCGGTGTTTCCGGGACCGGGCCAGACGCTGCCGAGGGGCTGCAAGTCGCACACAACGGCGCCAAATGTCTCCAGCACGGCATAGGTTCTGGGGCACGCCAGAGGAGACCCTACGAGGCCAATCCGTCGACTCGTGGAAAGCCTCTCGGTCCTCCGGGCCAGCGCCGAGGTCAGCAGTTCCGCATGCTCTGCGGCCTGCATGAAGCGACCCGCATTGCGCCACTGCATCGCAGTGGCACCCGACACCGTCGCTCCAACGGCGGCTTCCAGATCGCTCAGCGCCGTGTGGCGGCGAACTTCATCCGCAGCGGCACGCTGGAGGGCAGCAGGATCAGGTCGGCCGAGGCCGATCGACACAAAGAAGTCAAAGAGCTTCTCCGCCTGCACGGCGTTGAAAGCCCGAACCGGGGCAGTGTCGGTATGCACGAGGTTCCACAGGAACAATGGGGGCGTGCCCCCGCGCGGCTTGCCCTGGCGGATCCACTCGGTGGCGTACTGATAAGCGATCAATGCCGGAGCGTCGTCGCGGGAGAAGATGATGCCGCGATAGTCGGCAAACTCTCCGTTCATCAACCGGATCAGAAACGTCCGGACCTCTTCGTCCACGAATGGTTCGATGATCGAAGCTATCGGGTGTTCGTCGGCGGTGGAGCCCATCGACAGGTGCACCGGGACAGCGCCAGCGGCGGCGATCAGGGTCTCCGGCACGCCGTTACCGAAGATGCCCATAAATGGCGCAGCGGACGCTCTTGCCCAGCCGTCCCGCTGGTCGAACGCCCGGCCGAGCACCCGCTCGGCATCAGCGCTGACGTCATCGAGCTCGTGCAATCCAACCCCCTCCCGATTAGTTCACAATATGAACTGATATTGAGACGGCAGGCAAGCGCCCTTTGACAGGGCGGTGAGGGCAGGGTTAGTCCACCCCGCGAAGTTCAGGGTATTCAAGATGGCGGACGATACGGTGGAGGCAGATCAGCACGGTGTGGCCCTGGGTCCCCTCCGGGAGAACCTGCCGTTCCTGACGCGCGCCCTTCGGGCCTATATTCGCGGCGAAAACGCTGCGTTCTACGCCGCGCTAGGTGCGGAGCAGGGTGAAATCGTCGTGCTCAGCGTCATTGGGCTCAATCCCGGAATGTCGCAGAACAACCTGGCGGCAACCCTGGTCTTCAAGAAGTCTGCAATCACCAAGCTGGTGAAGGATCTCGAAGCACGCGGCCTGATCGAACGCATCAGGGGGCAGACGGACAAGCGCTTCAACGCGCTGCATCTGACTGCTGCCGGACAGGCCCGCTATGAGCAGATCAACGACCTTATTGCCCAACAGAACGCTGCCTTGCTCGAGCCGTTCAGCGAGCAGGAACGCGCGCAGCTGTTCACCTTTCTCAACCGCCTCTACACCCATCTGGGCCAGCGCCAACTGCAACGCACCGGGCAGCTTTCGGCCATCGAGACCGGCGACGACTGAACACCTTGACAGGCGCAGTCTCAGGTAGTTCATTTACTGAACTACTTGGGAGGGGCCAGTGGCACGACCACTTGAGGGCGTTCGCATCGCCGATTTCAGCCATGTGATCGCAGGGCCGCTTGCAACCCACTTCCTGTGCCTGTTGGGTGCCGAGGTCATCAAGGTCGAGCCACCGCCCGGTGATGTGCTGCGCAACTACACGCAGCGCAGGGAACTCCGCGGCATGTCGGAGGCCTTTATCGGCGCCAATGCCGGCAAGAAGTCCATCGTGCTGGACCTCAAGAGCGACGCGGGTCGCGAGGCAGCGTTACGGCTGATCGATTCATCGGACATTTTGGTCGAGAACTTTCGGCCCGGGGTAATCGACCGGCTGGGGCTGGGCTATGAAACGGTCTCCAAGACCAATACCGGGCTGATCTTCTGTTCGATCTCCGGTTACGGGCAAGCAGGCCCGATGCGCGACTATCCCGCCATCGACCAGATCATCCAGAGCGTCTCGGGCCTCATGGGACTGTCGGGCGAACCCGATGGCGGCCCGATGCGCGTTGGCTTTCCCATCGTCGACACCTATAGCGCCCTGCTGGCGGCCTTTGCGATCCAGTCGGCCTATGTCCAGCGCCTGCGCGATCCCGAGGGTCGTGGCCAGAACATCGACATGTCGATGCTCGACGCCTCGCTGGTGATGATGGCGTCTGTCGTCCATCCGCTGATGATCTCGGACACCATTCCGAAGCGCACGGGCAACCGGGGATTTTCGCTGGCGCCGACGGCGGACACCTTCGAGACCCGCAAGGATCCGATCACCATCGGGGCGGTGCAGCAGGGCCAATATGAACGATTATGTACGGCACTTGAGCGCTCGGACCTGCTGACTGACCCCCGCTTCACCGACCCTGACAGCCGCATGGTCAATGATGACGCTCTCCAGTCAGAACTTGCCCGCACCTTCGCGACGCGCACGGCGCTCGAGTGGGAAGTGATCCTCTCCGAAGCGGGCGTGCCGGCGGGTGCCGTGCGCCCGGTGCGTGAGGTGCTCGAACTCGAGCAGCTGCAGGGCCGCAATCTGATGGTCGAGATCCCGGTGCCGAACCCGGCAGTCGAGCGCGCCACCATCCTCAACGCTGGGTTTCGGTTTGCCCATGATGGTCCCCACGTGTCGGGGCCCCCGCCGCTGCTGGGGGAGCATACCGACGCTGTGCTGCGCGAGCTTGGCATCGAGGTGCCGGCATCAACAGAGCACGCCTCGGCTCCCTAGAGGGCTTCCACTGCGACTTGCCACCGCCCCTTTGCCACCGTAATTGTCGACAAAATAGCCGACAGCACCCAGGCTGAGGCGAGCTGACCGGAGAAACGTATTGACCGAGGCCCTTCGTCCACCGCCCAAGACCTTCGTTCCGCCAAAGAACGACCTGCACGAGTTCAGTGCGGATGTGGCGGAGTCGTTTGACGATGCC
>JAEZFJ010000158.1 GCA_023437755.1 Pseudomonadota bacterium | reverse complement strand
CAGATCGAAGACATCGCCAATGCCATCGTGCTCCAGAACACCCCGGTCGAGACCCGGCTGATGGGCGTCGAGGAAGCCAAAGAGTCCGGGGCTCGCGCCCTGTTCGGCGAGAAATACGGCGACGAGGTCCGCGTCGTCTCCATGGGTGAACCGACCGGCAATGCGCTGGGGTGGTCGGTCGAGTTGTGCGGCGGTACCCATGTGCGCCGCACTGGCGATATTGGTCTGGTGTCGATCGTCGGCGAAGGCGCCGTTGCTGCCGGGGTCCGGCGCATTGAGGCACTCACCGGCCATGCCGCGCGTCACCGCGGCAACAGCAATGTGGCCATCGTCACCTCGGCGGCGGGCCTCCTGCGGTCCGGTGCGCATGAGGTGCTGGAGCGCATTGAGGCCCTACAGGAGCAGTTGAAGCGCTCCGATCGGGCGCTGAGTGAAGCGCGCCAGAAGCTCGCCATGGGCGGTGGCGCCGGTGGCGCCCCGCAGGGGCCCGAAATCGTCAATGGCGTTGCCTATGTCGGCCGCGTGGTCGAAGGGCTGCAGCCGAAGGACCTTCGGGGCCTGGTCGACCAGGCCAAGAAGCAGGTTGGTTCGGGAGTGGTTGCCATTGTCGGCGTCGCCGAGGATGGCAAGGCCGGCGTTGCCGTAGGCGTTACCGACGATCTCACCGGCCGCTTCTCGGCAGTCGACCTGGTTCGCGCCGGTGCCGCAGCCCTGGGCGGGCAGGGCGGCGGTGGTCGTCCGGACATGGCCCAAGCTGGCGGGCCGGATGGCGGCAAGGCACAGGACGCCGTTGCGGCCATCCGGGCGCTGCTCGGCTAGATTTCAGGGGTCTGCACTTCGGGCAGGTTGGTCTGTGAGTTGGGATCACGCGCGCGGTATTCAGCATAGCGCCCGGCGAGGCGCGCGCGTGAGCCATCCACATAGACGTTGACCAGCCCTGAAAGCACCACGACGCTGAGGCCCACATAGACGATCCAGTCGGGAAACTCGCTGAAGAACAGCGCCCCGAGCGCGATCGCCCAGACGATCTGTACATATTGCACCGGCGCGACCTGGCTGGCGTCCGCATTGCGCGTAGCGGCAATCAGCATCAGATGGCCGACGCCGATCAAGCCGCCACTGACGGCCAGCAGCATCACTTGCTCCCATGTGGGGACTACAAAGCCGGGGATCATCAGTACCGCATTCGCCACGGTGACGTAGATCGCCGGCAGCAGGATCAGACTCACGCGCTTTTCGGTCGGGGCCACGATACGCAGGATGGTTGTGGTCATGGCGCCGAACACTGCGCAGCCTAGCGCTGCGAAGTGTCCCGGCTCGAGTTCGCGAAACCCTGGACGAACCACCAGCAGGACGCCGACGAAGCCCAGCAGCAGCATGCCCCAGCGCAGGCCATCTACCCGCTCGCGCAGCAGCAGCACCGACATCAGCGTGATGAACACCGGCATCATGAACACCAGCGCATACGCTTCGGCAAACGGAATGGTGACGAAGGCGAAGGTGATCAGCATCGATGAGGCGACGCCGCTGAATGAACGCAGATGCACCAGCAGCGGGCGCTGCATGCGAAAGCTGTCGCGCCAGAGTTCCCCTTTTGGCCGCGAGAATAGCGCCGGGATCAATGAGAACACGGCAACGAAGAAGCCGATCTCGAACACGGAAAGCGACTGGCCGAAGCCCTTGATGATGGCGTCGCCACACGAATACACGGAGTAAGCGACAAGCGCGTAGAAGACGCCGACCGGCAATTTCGAGGAGTCCATAATAAGTAGGGGAAGATGCGTCGGCACCCTAGCTCCGGTTCGCGCCGCCGTCGATTGCTACCAAGTGCCTCACCTGCGGGCCAGAGCCGGTCCGATCAGTTCGATGCGGTTGGTCCAGACGTAGCCGTCGAACTCGGCAGGTACCTGTGCCAGCTGCTCCAGCGTGTCTATCCCCGCGGTGCCCGGATCGCCGGCTTCATAGGGGCCGAGCAGGATCACCTCGCTGCCAGCGTTACGCACCCGTTGGAGGAACAGATTCGGCCAGCCCCACACCCATGGCGCCAGGTTGATCGGCAGCATGATCAAGGTGCCGCGGCAGGCCTCCGGCATGTAGCTGCTCCAGCCCAGGCCCTCGTACTGCAGCAGGCAGTTGACGAGGCCGCGGCGAGACCACACATGCAGGCCGTCGATCCGCTCTGCCGCCCGGTAGGTCGGTGGGTCACCGCCATAGGCGCCCCAGACGGCATCTCGCCAGCCCGGATTGGCAGCGACAAGGTCGGCGAGCATGTCACCTTCGCGCTGCTCATTGCTCTTGAAGTTGACGAGGAAACGCCGCGTCGGCATCGCCTCGAGCACCTCTTTGAGCTCCGGCATCATGCCTATCCCTTTGCCCCGGAAGGGATAGGTCGCGCCGCCGTCGGGGGTGTAGCCGTGGCCGATATCGAGCGTCTTGAGATAGGCCATGTCATGGCTACGGGTCTCGCCCGTGCCGTCGGTCCGGCAATCCACGGTCCAGTCGTGCATCACCGCGAACTGCCCGTCCGTGGTCGGGTGCACGTCGAGTTCGACGATATCGGCTCCATAGGCAAAGGCCGCTTCCATTGAGGGGAGGGTGTTCTCGAGGAACTCGTGCGTGGGCGGGAAAACGCGCTCCGCCGTGCAGGTGTCGTTCTCGAGATTGGTGCGATCAAAGGTCTGGTGCACGCCACGATGCGCGATCAGTTGCACCGAAGCGTCCGGTGGCGGGGCCGCGCGCCAGCTTCCGTTGGCAACGATGATCCCCACGATCGCCAGTACGAGGGTCACGGCGATCCGCTTCACCCACTTCATGCATCCCCCCGTTTTCCACACTGACGCTGCGGATTCGGGCCGAACTATGGCGTCGCGGCAAAGCAAAATAGCCGGGCACTGCTGCCCGGCTCTTCATGTGTTGATTCAGCTCTGGCGGCTTACGCCATGGCCTTCTGCAGGTTCTGATCGATGGCGTCGAGGAAGCCGATCGTCGACAGCCAAGGCTGATCCGGGCCGACCAGCAGCGACAGGTCCTTGGTCATCTTGCCTTCTTCGATGGTGTCGACCGTGACCTTCTCGAGGGTCGCGGCGAACTTTGCCAGTGCGGCATTGTCGTCGAGCTTGGCACGGTGGGCGAGGCCACGGGTCCACGCGAAGATGGAGGCGGTGGAGTTGGTCGAGGTTTCCTTGCCCTGCTGGTGCTGGCGATAGTGGCGGGTCACGGTGCCGTGGGCGGCTTCGGCTTCCACGATCTTGCCGTCGGGCGTCATCAGCACCGAAGTCATCAGTCCCAGTGAGCCGAAGCCCTGTGCCACGGTGTCGGACTGCACGTCGCCGTCATAGTTCTTGCAGGCCCAGACATAGCCGCCGGACCACTTGAGAGCGGAAGCGACCATGTCGTCGATCAGGCGGTGTTCGTTCC
>JAEZFJ010000149.1 GCA_023437755.1 Pseudomonadota bacterium | reverse complement strand
TAGATGTTGTGCTTTTCGAGCAGCATGTCGCTGGCCGCCTTGCACTGGCGCGCGTCGCCCACCAGCACCGGCACGATATGGGTGGGCGTGTCCATCACCGGCAGGCCGGCGTCGGCGAGGATCGCCTTGGTCAGCCGCGCCTGGCGCTGCTGCATCAGCCGCTCATGGTCGGAGGTCTTGAGGTGCTCGATCGAGGCCCGCGCAGCGGCACAGAGTGCCGGGGGCAGGGCGGTGGTGAAGATGAACTCGGGCGCATAGGAGCGCACCGCATCGATGATCGCCTTGTTGGCGGCGATATAGCCGCCCATCACGCCGAAACCCTTGGCCAGCGTCCCTTCGATCACGTCGATCCGGTCCATCAGGCCGTCACGCTCGGCGATGCCACCGCCGCGCGGACCGTACATGCCCACGGCATGCACCTCATCGATATAGGTCAGCGCGCCGAATTCTTCGGCCAGGTCGCAGATTTCCTTGATCGGGGCGATGTCGCCATCCATCGAGTAGACGGATTCAAAGCAGATCAGCTTGGGCCGCTTGCGGTCGGTGGCTGCCAGCAGGTCGCGCAGGTGCTGCACGTCGTTGTGGCGGAAGATCTTCTTTTCCATGCCCGACTGGCGCACGCCCTGGATCATCGAGGCGTGGTTGAGCTGGTCCGAGAAGATGATGCAGTCGGGCAGCAGCCGCGCAATGGTCGAGATCGCCGCTTCGTTTGAAACGAACCCCGAGGTGAACACCAAAGCGGCTTCCTTGCGGTGCAGGTCGGCGAGCGAGCGCTCGAGCTCCACCAGCGGCCGGTTGGTGCCGGAAATGTTGCGGGTGCCACCGGCGCCGACGCCGAGCTTGGCCGCCGCCTCCTGCATCGCCGTCACGGTCTTTTCGTGCTGGCCCATGCCCAGGTAGTCGTTGGAGCACCAGATGGTGATCTCCCGGGCATTGTCCGAATCGTCGCGGTAGATGGCATTGGGAAAGCGCCCGGCGATCCGTTCGAGATCGGCAAACACGCGGTACCGTTTTTCGGCTCGCAGCGTGTCCACTGCGTCTTCGAATATGCCGCGATAGTCCATGAGGCTCGTCCTTCTTGCCAGCTTGCTTGGCTGGCACTCTTGTCTTCCAGTCTCCGGCCTTGCGCGTTGACCTAGGTCAAGTGGCGGCGGGTCGGAAGCTAAGCCTTTGATTTCCCTCGAAGGGGAGTGAAATCTTGAGAGCCATTCTAAAGTCTGCAGCCCCGATTGCCAATGCGGCAGGGTGGCACGTCGGCCACACCTGATAGCCAAGGTGAGGCTGCATTAACCCGCCCATATGGGGGGTGTTGCCGGTTTCCGCGCGAATTACTACGCTCCGGTCATGGTCCACAGGACCAGGGGGGACGTTTATTGTGAAGAGCTTTTCCGGCAGCAACACCGCCGCGGAGCAAGACGAGGCCCTGCTCTGGGCCGCCCGCGCCGTACGCAATAATCCGCAGGCACTGTTCACCAATTTCCAGTGGTACCTGTATCACTCCAAGAACACGGTCTATTTCACCGCGTTCTCCCGGACATCCATCGACAAGCAGGCGCTGGATAATTTCGTCGCCGAAATGGTGTCGCTGGCGCCGCAACTGACTCACGGCTTCGTCGGCGCGCTGCCGGGCCAGCCTTTCCCCAAGCACATCCTTGATGCCATTACCTCGGTGGTCGAGGTCGATGAACTCGACGACTATCCGGACAAATGGCTGGGCAAGGGGCTCGACATCTTCGAGCGCAAGGATCTGCCGCTGTTCCGCGTCTATGCGGTCACCCGCCGCGGTGGTCCCGACGCCCAGGGGCGCGCCGCCGCGGTGCTGGTGCGCTCGAGCCACGCCTTGCTCGAGGGCCATGATTCCTCGCTGCTGACTCGCTCCCACTCCATTGCCCGTGGTACCGTCTCCACCCGGCCGGCCAAGACGAAAATCCCGTTCAAGCGCCGCGCCGGCCTTGCCCTCGGCGCCTTCATGATGACGGCGCTGACCGTCATCCTCGCCCATGTCACTCCGGTGCCGGAAAAGAAGCTCGGCTTCCGTTCGCTCGCCATTGAACGATCCCGCATCCGGGCGGTCGCCAACAAGCTCGGCGTGCGCCAGCGCTCGTTGATGTTCGGCCTCATCACCCAGGCGCTCAACGTCGCCGAGAAGGGCCCTGAGGCCAAGGTGATCTCGGCCGCCTACACCATGCTCGACAACTCCGAGCGCTTCGAGGACGACGACGACCAGTTCCGCGTCCGTGCGCTCGAAACCAAGTTCCAGGTCAAGGGCGACTTCGTCGACTATGTCCGCGGCATCGACCAGACCCTGACCGAAGTGGAGGCCAAGGACACCACCACCTTCCAGCTCATGATCATGGGCATGTTCGGCATGATGCGGAAGACGGCCCGGGTGCTGCCCTTCCTCTTCGGCGACCGGCTGTTCCGCTACAACCGCTCCACCGACGTGGTGCTGACCCTGGTGCCGCCGCACCGCATGTACGGCAACCTCACCAAGAGCCTTATGGAGCCCGTCTATGTCGGCTCCTTCCACCCCAGCGCCAATCTCTGCACCTTCGTGCCCAACCGCGAGTTCATCACCCTGAACTTCGCCATGGAAGAGACCTACCTGCAGCGGGTCGACGATATCCTTGCCCTGCTCGAAAGCACCGAGGCACGCGAGGTCGCGTGACGCGTCGCGCGTGCAGCGCGCGCGACCGCTCGGGTCGGCAGGCTCACCTTCGGCTTAAGGCTCGCTCGGTGACTTATTGAGGTACGTACCTCAGGCGCACTTGCAGCCCGCCCGCAGGAACGCTACCAAGAAGCTCAACCCACCCATCGCGGACCTCTGACCATGACCAACTTCGCCGACTACCCCAGCCTGCGCGACCGGCCCGTCGTGATCTCCGGGGGCGCCTCGGGCATCGGCGAGTCGCTGGTCCGCAACTTCGCTGCTCAGGGCGCCAAAGTGGGTTTCGTCGACATTGCCGATGAAGCCGGGCAGCGCCTCGCGGCCGAACTCACCGCCGCCGGCCACACCGTCCGCTTCACCCACTGCGACATCACCGACACCGG
This sequence comes from Pseudomonadota bacterium, assembly GCA_023437755.1. GTDB lineage: Bacteria > Pseudomonadota > Alphaproteobacteria > Rhizobiales > Devosiaceae > Devosia. The sequence goes on along the minus strand of JAEZFJ010000149.1, from coordinate 4,794 downwards.
CGCCTACCAGGCCGCCATCGACGGCTTCGCCAGGGTGCACGGCGACACTCTCGTGCTGGTCAACAATGCGGGCCACGACGAGCGCCACGATTGGGCCGAGGCGACGCCCGCCTATTGGGACGACCGCATGGCGGTCAATCTCAAGCACTACTTCTTCGCCATCCAGTCGGTGGCCCCGGGCATGATTCGCGCCGGCGGCGGCGCGGTGGTCAATTTCGGCTCCATCAGCTGGATGGTGATGTCGCCGCGCATTCCCATCTACGAAACCGCCAAGGCCGCCATTCACGGCCTCACCCGCTCCATGGCGCGCGAACTCGGCAAGTCCGGCGTCCGCGTCAACACCATCGCGCCGGGTTGGGTGATGACCGAACGCCAGCTCACCCACTGGCTCGACGCCGAGGGCGAACGGCAGCTCGACGAAAACCAGGCGCTCGCCGGCCGGGTCATGCCCGACGACGTCGCCCGCATGGCCCTGTTCCTCGCCGCCGAAGACAGCGCCATGATATCCGCGCAGCAATTCCTCGTGGACGGCGGTTGGGCGCACACCTGACACCCGTCATCCGCCGTTCAGCCAGCGTTCATCTGTGTTCATCTAGCTGCCGGACAGGGCAAAATTTCCACCACGGTCCTGCCGTATTCCGCGGCCACCAAGGCCACCGAACCAATCCTTCAGGGGGATACATTGAAGAAGTCGAAGTTTCTGGTCGCGCTGGCGGCCACGCTGGCGCTGACCGCCTGCACCACCACCAATCCCTATACCGGCCAGTCGCAGCTCTCCAACACGGCGGGCGGCACCCTGCTCGGCGCCGGTGGCGGCGCCGTTGCCGGAGCGCTGGTCGGCGCGGCAGTGGGTGGTGATCCGCGCGTCGGCGCCCTGATCGGCGCCGGTGTCGGCGGCCTCACCGGTGCAGCGATCGGCTCCTACATGGACCAGCAGGAAGCCGAACTGCGCGCCCAGCTTCAGGGCACTGGCGTGTCGGTCACCCGCGTCGGCAACCAGATCATCCTCAACATGCCGTCCAACATCACCTTCGCCACCGATTCCTCGACGGTGCAGCCGCAGTTTAACTCGACCCTGGTGTCGGTCGCGCTGGTGCTCAAGAAGTTCGACAAGACCATTGTCGATGTCTACGGCCACACCGATTCCCAGGGCGACGACGCCTACAACCTCAGCCTCAGCCAGCGCCGCGCCGTTTCCGTTGCAACCATCCTGTCCAGCCAGGGAATCGACCAGCGTCGCTTCTACATCGAAGGCAAGGGCGAGACCGCCCCGATCGCTTCCAACGCCACCGAAGCCGGCCGCGCCCAGAACCGTCGCGTCGAAATCCAGCTCTCCCCCATCCAGGGCTGATCCCGACCACGATCAGCAAAAGGGCCACGCAATGCGTGGCCCTTCTTGGTTTTCGTCCGGTGCGCTTTACTGCGCCGGAGCCACCGGCTCCACCACGGGCGCTGAAGTTGGCGTGCCGGGCTGCACGGCTGTGCTCGGCGCACCGTTGAACAGCTGCAGCACCAGCAGCACCGCGATCACGATCGCCATCCCGACCAGCCCATAGAGCCACCAGTTCGTCGGACCCGTCGACCCGACGGTCGGCTCATGCTCGTTGGCGACCTTGAGCTGCGAGCCATCCGGCACATCCACGCGGGCGCCATGCTCGTCGGTCATGAAATCCACCTCCGCGACGGTGGGAGTTGGGGCCTTGGGAGCTGTCGCCATCAGAAATCTCCCTTCAGCACGGTGCCGGTGCCCACCCCGGACTGTACGCCCTGATGCACTTCGGCAATGGCAGCGTCGATCTCCTCGGCGTCGATGCCGAGATCGTCGCCCTCCTGCTGGGCGCCGGTGACCTCCGCCTTGAGATCGTTCAGCAGCGCGATCTTCTCGCGTGCCGTAAACAGGGGGTTGTGGGCGATCTCCATCGGGCGCAACCGGTCCTTGCCGCCCTGGCGATCCTTGAGGCTGTCGAAAGCCATGTCTGTCTCCTTCGGCAAGTGGAAAAGCCGTCGGAAGCTCAATGCAATCGTTCGATCACGGTTCCGCTTTGGGCAGGCAAATGGGGGAACCACGCCCCTGGGCATGCGTTCTTTCTGCACACCGCAAACGAGAGGAGTCAGAAATGGCTTACGACGACATCCGCAAGGCTGACGCCGACGTGCACGAGACCCACGACCTCATTGCGTCCGACAAGGTCGAAGGCACGAAGGTCTTTGATCCGCGCGGCGAGCACATCGGCTCGATCGAGCGCATCCTGGTCGAGAAGCGCAGCGGCAAGGTTTCCTATGCCGTGCTGAGCTTCGGCGGCTTCATGGGCATCGGCCACGAACACTACCCGCTGCCTTGGTCCAAGCTGAACTATGACGAGAGCCTCGGTGGCTACCGGGTCGACGTCACCAAGGAACAGCTCGAGGGCGCCCCCCGCTATGAGAGGGACAACGACGACAACTACTGGACGGCCGAGAATGGCCGCCGGGTCTACGACTATTACGGCGTAGCTCCCTACTGGATCTGACCGCGCCCCCGGTCAGGTGATTTCAGCACCAAATGATGTTTACCATCCCCGGGGCTCCTCGGAGCGCCGGTTTTCGTTTGGGTGGACTTTGCCTCATGGCACCGTATGCCCTGCCGCCCGGAACAGGCGGTACCACTCCTCGCGTGTGAGGCGGATATCGGCGCCGGCGGCGCTGTCGCGCACCCGCTCCGGCCTGGTGGTGCCCAGCACCACCTGGATGCTGGCCGGGTGCCGCACGATCCAGGCGATGGCGATGCCGGTCGGCGTCACCCCGTACTGCCCGGCGAGTTCTTCCAGCAATTCATTGAGCTCGCGGTAGCGGTCGTAGTCGCCGAGGAAAATCCCCTTGCCCCGCCCCGCATGAAAAGGCGACCACGCCTGCAGCGTCATCCCCTTGAGGCGGCTGTAGTCGAGCAGCCCCACATCGCGTGACACCGACTGCTCCAGTTCGCCCATATTGGCGGCGATCCCCTGCGCGATCAGGTTGGCGTGCGTCAGGCTCAACTGCATCTGGTTGAACAGCAGCGGCTGCCGCACGGCTGTTTTCAACAGCTCGATCTGTCCCGGGGTATGATTGGATACCCCGAAATGCCGGACTTTGCCGTCGCCGTGGAGCCGGTCGAATGCGGCTGCCACTTCTTCGGGCTCCACCAGCGCATCCGGCCGGTGCAGCAACAGGACGTCCAGGTAATCGGTCCGCAGCGCCGCCAGCGACTCGTCCACCGAGCGGAGGATGTGCTCGGTCGAGAAATCGAAGTAACCCTTGCGGATTCCCACCTTGCTCTGGATCTGGATGCGCTCGCGTTCCGTCGACGACAGCCGCACCGCCTCGCCGAACCGCGACTCGCTCCGATGTGGGGCGCCGCCATAGATGTCGGCGTGATCCACCATGGTTATCCCCGCTTCGACTCCGGTGTCGAACAGGCGACGGATCGCGGCATCCTCCATCTCGGCGATGCGCATGAGCCCGAGCACCAGGCTCGGCACGGTCACCCCGGCTTCGGGAACGGTGTAGGTCTTCATGGGGTCGGTCCTGGCAAGGTGGCGGGGCGCCCATCAGGACACCAGAAGCCCGCTGGCTGCAAGCCAGGCAGCCCACGATCCACCCGTCGCGGCAACAAATCGAAAATCAGGAAATGGTGCTGCCGGACAGGATTGAACTGTCGGCCTCTCCCTTACCAAGGGCTGGCGATAATCAGCCGAGACGCTATGATTTCCGGGCCTTGTAGCGCCTTGGTAGCTTAGCTCCTGCCTCGTTCATGTCAATTGGCCCCGTCTGCCGATCGAATAGAGCGGCGATGTTCCGCCCACCTTCCTCGGCGTGAACGTAGGTCTCCATGAACAGCCGGGCCGACTTCCACCCGCCCGCCTCCATGACTTCCTTGGCCTTCCCGCCAGCCGCAACGGCATTGGTGGCAAACGAGTGTCGACCGACAGAGTGGGTCGACATGGGCTCAAGCCCTGCGGCAGTCGCCTTACGCTTCAGGACGCGGTTGACCGCCTTCGGGTCGGTATATCCAAAGACCCGTTCCCTCGGTCCAGCGCCCAGCCCTTGGATGCGCGCGACCAGTTCGGCCGTCAGGTGCCGATAGACCAGTTCGTCCGTCTTCGTCCTGCCGAGCAGGACCACGCGACGGCCAAGGTCAACATCTCCCCCACATAACCTTATTGCTTCCGACACCCGCGTCCCGGTCTGGTGCATGAACAGCACGAGCGCCGACAGGTGCGGCATCTTCGTCCGGTCGGATTCGGCCATGAAGGCGTCGATCCATTCCCGCGTCACCGGCTTGTGCTTGCGTGACTTCGGCACCTTGAACTGGTCGACGCTGATGGCGCCGCACCAGCCGAGCTGATGCGCGTACATGATGACCGAGCGCGCCGGCACGATAGCCTGGCGGTTCTTGTGGACGGTGATGCGTTCGGATAGAGCGTGTTCGCCATTGAGCGAAGCTCGGCAGGCTTGATGCTCGCCACCAGCCTGCCCTTGAAGTGCTGGAGGACCTTCGGCAGGAATCGTCCGTCCCCGCCTGTGCCGTCCTTGCCGCCGTGGCTTAGGTACTCGACGGCGGCTTCCTCGAACGTCCTTACCGCTTCTTCGCCAAGCTGATGACGTTTCCAGAGTCGGTCTTCGAAGGCCGCTTTGAGCTGGAGGGCTTTTTCGCGGTCGCGAGTGCCAAGGCTTTTTCGAATGCGCTCTCCTGCAACGGTTCCAGAGACGTGCCAGACCCCATCGAGTTCCTTGAGGACAAGTCCCTTGCTTCGGTGTGGCTTTGCTCGCATAGCG
>JAEZFJ010000135.1 GCA_023437755.1 Pseudomonadota bacterium | reverse complement strand
CTCCGACGGGGCGGCACCGAACGGACGCTGCCCGCGCACGCCTGGATCGGAGCGGACGGTGTCCACTCGTCAACGCGGCGCGAAACGCTGAGCGGTCCGGAGGCGTCGTACTTCGGGCGGGTGGCGTGGCGGACGCTGGTGCCGGAAGCATCGGTAGCCGGGCAGATCCAGCTTGATCGGGTAACCGTGCTGTTCGGGCCCGGGTACCACATGGTGTGTTACCCCCTGCCCCATCGTGCGCAGGTCAATCTGGCGCTGTTCATTGCCTCAGGGGACCCGCGCACCACACCGGGAGCGCAGCCGGTGATCCCTGGTCGTCCGTCAAGCCGGCTACGGGCGGTGCTCGATGCAGCCGGCAACGGGTGGACTCCCTGGCCCTTGTTTGCGGTCAGCACGCCAACCTGGAACCGAGGCCGTGTTGGCCTGATCGGCGATGCCGCGCATGCCATGGTGCCGTTCCAGGCGCAGGGTGCAGCCATGGCCATCGAAGATGCCGCCGTAATGGCGCCGCTGCTCGCAAGCGCCGAGCAGCCCGAGTCGGCACTCGCGCGATATGCGTCACTGCGCCAACCACGGGTGGCGCGCGTGGCGCGGGTGTCCCGGATGAACGGAACCATCTTCCACCTGCCCCGGCCACTCAGCGCAGGCCGCGACCTCGTGATCAAAATGGCCGGGCCGCGGGGGCAACTGCAGCGGCTTGGGTGGCTTTATGGCTATGACGCCGAGATCGCGGGCGCCAGTTCGTGATGAACTACGGCCGCCGGCTTCCGCCTTGCTTTGGCCGGGCGCGCCGTGTCAATTGCCGGGCATCCAAGTCCGGCGCCGGGACTCAACGAGGTTGACCGCAACCGCATGCAAGCCGCCACCCGCTCACGACTGACCCTGGCCTGCATCCTCGTCACCATCCTGATCGACATGATCGGCGTGGGCATCATCGTGCCTGTCCTGCCCGAACTGCTGGAAGACCTGACTGGCGGCAGCAGCGTCGCCAATGCGGCGGTGATCGGCGGCTACCTGGTCTTCACCTATGCCTTCATGCAGTTCGTGTTCTCGCCGGTGCTCGGCAATCTGTCTGACCGCTACGGCCGCCGACCGGTGCTGCTGCTGTCGCTGCTGGGACTGACCTTCGATTACGTGATGATGTCGATCGCGCCGGTGGTCTGGTACCTGTTCATCGGCCGCGTCATTGCCGGCATCGCCGGCGCCGCGCTGGCAACGGCAACGGCCTACATGGCCGACATCACCCCCCCGCATAAGCGCACCCACCGCTTTGGCCTGATCGGGGCAGCCTTCGGCCTCGGCTTCATCATCGGGCCGGTGCTGGGCGGCGAGCTGGGTGAACTGGGGCCACGCGTGCCGTTCTACGCCGCGGCAGGCCTGGCTTTCGCCAACTTCCTGTTCGGCCTCTTCGTGCTGCCGGAAAGCCTGCCCAAGACGTCTCGGCGGAAGTTCGACATCCGCCGTGCCAATCCCTTCGGGGCGGTGCTGTCGCTGCGAAAATACCCTTCGGTGCTGTGGCTGCTTGCAGTGCTGTTCTTCTTTCAGCTCTCGGCACAGGCGCTGCCGACGGTGTTCAGCTATTTCACCGTGGAAGTGTTCAACTTCACCTCCTCCACCATCGGCCGAACTCTGGGCGCGTTCGGTCTCGGCTTTGCCATCAGCCAGGCGGTTCTGGTGGGACCGCTGTCGCGCGGGATCGGCGAACCCGCCGTGGCGATGATCGGGCTCCTGGCGGCGATCACTGGTTTTGCCGGCGTAGCCATGGCCGATAGCGTTTTCTACCTCTACCTCTTCATTATGGTGGGGACTGTGAGCGGGCTTGCGCCGCCTGCCATCAATGGCGTGCTGTCACGGCAGGTGCCGGACAATGGCCAGGGCGAGTTGCAAGGCGCAGTGAACGCTGCCAGTTCACTGGCGACGATCATCGGGCCTTTGGCGGCGACACAGATCTTCTCCTATTTCACCACCACGCCCGACTCGCCGGGCTACTTCCCAGGCGCGCCGTTCATCGCTGCCAGCGCCAGCGTTGCGGTGGCGCTGCTGATCTTCGCCTTCACCGCGTGGCGCTTCGAATTGCGGCACCGTCCGAGCGTTGCCGACCATCCGCATGTGCCGGAAGTACCGCCGCCGGGTCAGGTGCGCACGCCGCCACTGGAGAACGACGATGGGGCAAGTCACAATCCGCGCCGCCGATGAGGCTGACTGGCCGGCAATGCTGGCAATCGTGAAGCCCACGCTGGCTGCCGGCGAGACCTATGCCGTCGACCGGGATCTTGATGACCATGGCATTCGCGCCTTCTGGCTTATGCCTGGGCACGAGGTTTTCGTCGCCGAGATCGACGGTGAGATTGCCGGTACCTATTACCTCATGGCCAACCGCCGCGGCGGTGGCGCCCATGTCGCCAACTGCGGATACATGACCGCTGCCGCGGCCCAGGGGCGCGGAATAGCGCGGACGATGTGCCTGCATTCGCTGGAGCGAGCGAAGGAGCGGGGTTTCCGCGCCATGCAGTTCAACCACGTGGTGTCGACCAACACGCGTGCCGTGGCGCTGTGGCAGTCGCTCGGCTTCGAGATCGTCGGCACGCTGCCGGGCGCCTTTCGGCACCCGGTACATGGATATGTCGACAGCTATGTGATGTTCCGCTCGCTGCTCTAGCAGCGAAAGGTCAGTCCTTGCCGAGCGTCGACGGCCACTTGCCATGAAGGTCGGAGCCGCGGCCCTCGATCTCGAAGCCATGGGCGCCGAAGAAGTCGCGCTGGCCCTGAATGAGGTTGGCGGTGCCCTGCGCCTGGCGATAGCTGTCGAAATAGCTCAGCGCCGCCGACAGGCAGATCATCGGGAATTCGCCGAGGGCGGCGGCCGAGACGACGTTGCGCAGATGCGGATGCGCTTCCTTCATCAACTCGACGAAGTCGGGCACCACCAGAAGGTTGACGTTGCCGCCCTTCTCGTAGGCCGCGGACATCTGGTCGAGGAAGCGCGAGCGGATGATGCAGCCGGCGCGCCAGATCTTGGCAATGGTGGCGAGTGGCAGGTTCCAGCCGTTCTCCTCGCTGGCCTTGGCGATGACCGCAAAGCCCTGCGCATAGGAGACGATCTTGCCAGCCAGCAGAGCCTGCTCGAGATCGGCAAGGGTAACGTCGGTCCTGGCACGGTCCGGCTTGCCGTAGATGCCCTCGGCAGCCACGCGCTCGGCTTTGCGGGACGAAATGGAGCGGGCGGCGACGGCGCCTTCGATGGCGGTTGCCGGCACGCCCATCTGCTGGGCAGCGATGGCGGACCAGACGCCGGTGCCCTTCTGGCCGGCCTTGTCGAGAATGAGCTCGACCAGCGGCTTGCCGGTCTGCTCGTCGACGGCGTCGAGCACGTGCCCCGTGATCTCGATCAGGTAGGAGTTGAGCGGCCCCTTGTTCCACTCCTTGAAGACTTCGGCACAAGCCTTTGGATCCATGCCGAGACCATCGCGCATCACGCCATAGATTTCGGCGATCATCTGCATGTCGCCGTACTCGATGCCGTTGTGGATGGTCTTGACGAAGTGGCCGGCGCCGCCCTCACCCAGATAAGCGCAGCAGCTCTCGCCCTTGAACTTGGCGGCGATGGCGGTCAGCACCGCCTCGGCATTATGCCACTGCTCCTTGGAGCCGCCGACCATGATCGAGGGACCGTGGCGGGCGCCCTCTTCGCCGCCGGACACGCCGACGCCGAGATAGCCGATGCCCTTGGGCTTGAGGTAGTCGAAGCGGCGCTGCGTGTCGGTGAACAGCGAGTTGCCGCATTCGATGATGGCGTCGCCCGCTTCCAGATGTGGCAGCAGGTGCTCGATCATCGCGTCGACCGGAGCGCCGGCCTTGACCATGATGATGATCGACCGCGGGCGCTTCACCGTCTGCACGAAGTCGGCGAGATCGTACTTGGCGATGGTGCGGCCATCCAGGCCCTGCTCCTTCGCTTCGGCGACGAACTCGTCGATGCGGCCCGAGGAACGGTTGTGGACAGCAATCGTATAGCCTTTCTCGGCGATGTTGAGCGCGAGATTCGAACCCATCACCGCAAGGCCGATAAGGCCGATATCCGCTGTCGACATGCGAGCAGTCCTTCTGAAGTCACAACCAATCCAATGGACGCGTGGGCTTGGCTCACGCGGGGCGACCTGACCACAAACCCGCCGTTGACGGAAGCCGTCGGAGGGGATTTTTTGAGCCAATCAGCGGCCTTGTATGGAAGAACCTGTTGCCAGCGCAAGCCCTCCCTCATAGGGTCACACCCATTCTTTCGGAGCATTCCATGACCTCACCCTTCGATCTGACGGGCCGACGCGCACTGGTCACCGGTTCGAGCCGCGGCCTCGGCTTGGCAATGGCCAAAGCGCTGGCCGCGGCCGGCGCCGACATCGTGCT
>JAEZFJ010000133.1 GCA_023437755.1 Pseudomonadota bacterium | reverse complement strand
ATATGGTGGCTGGGTGACGGGGCGTAAGCGCTATCAGACCAAGGAACGCGGGGTGTTGCCGCATTTCGAATTGACCAGCGATGACCGCATCAAGGTCAATCCGCTGGCCTATTTCTCCGACGCCGATGTGGTCGAGTACCGCCAGCGGCACAACTTGCCGGAGCATCCGCTCTACGCGAGGGGGTACAAGTCCATTGGCTGCGCGCCCTGCACCTCGATCGTTGCCGAGGGCGAGGATCCGCGCGCCGGACGGTGGCGCGGCCTCAACAAGAAGGAATGCGGCATCCATTACGACTTCAATGGAGCGATCGCCAAGCCGATGACCGCTGTCCGCCATACCCTTTGGAAGGACGGGGCCTTCATTGCCGATCCGTTCAAGGCCTGGGAGGAAGGGACAGACCCGAGCACGGCCAGCTATGTGCATGTGCCGCTTACGGTTTTCCTCGCCGACCGTGACGCCTTCCTCGCCAGTCCGCACCCGCTGGGGCTCTTGGTCTCGCCGGGCGAGAAGGTCGAGGACGTCGAAGCCGATCTCGGTCGGTTCGCCTCGATCGCAATCCGCTTCCCGGCCTTCACCGACGGACGGGGCTACTCCACCGCGCGTCTGCTTGCAGAACGTTACCACTACAGTGGCGAAGTGCGGGCAATCGGGGACGTTTTGCAGGACCAGGTGCCGCTGATGCGCCGCTGCGGGATCACTGCCTTCGTGGTCGAGCACGAACCGACCCGCCGTGCGTTGCTCGAAAACCGGCTGCCGGAGGTGGCGCTGTTCTACCAACCGGTGGGACTGACCGAGGTCCCCGCCGGGACCCGCCCCTTCCTTCGCCGCGCCCATTGAGGTAAGCGGAGCCGGAAACTCACCTTAGAACGGGGCCGCTGGTGACAGCGGCGGTTCCCATCCACGAGCACGGGGTCGCGCTGACCTCGATGGGACCATCCGGGTGACACCCGGCCAGAATGGACGTTGATACATGAGCACTGAGATCACCACCGATGTCGTCGTCATTGGCGCGGGGCCGTGCGGCCTGTTCGCGGCCTTCGAACTCGGGCTGCTCGACGTCAAATGCCACTTCATCGACATTCTGGACCGCCCGGGCGGTCAGTGCGCAGAGCTCTATCCGGAAAAGCCGATCTACGACATTCCGGGTTTTCCGGTGGTCACCGGCCAGCAGCTCACCGACAACCTGATGGCGCAGATCGCCCCGTTCTCGCCGGAATTCCACTTCTCGCGCATGGTCAACACGCTCGAGAAGCAGCCCGACGGCAGCTTCAAGCTGACCACCGACGCCGACGAGACCTTCCATTGCAAGGTGGTGGTGATTGCCGCCGGCGGTGGTTCATTCCAGCCCAAGCGCCCGCCGGTGCAAGGCATCGAGCAGTACGAGAACAAGTCGGTCTTCTATGCCGTCCGCAAGATGGACGACTTCCGCGACCAGGACGTGGTGATCGTCGGTGGCGGTGACTCGGCGCTGGACTGGACCCTGAGCCTGCAGCCGATCGTGCGCACCCTGACGCTGGTGCACCGCCGCGACGCCTTCAAGGCTGCTCCGGCGTCGGTCAACAAGATGAAGGACATGGTGGCCGAGGGTAAGATCAACTTCCAGCTCGGCCAGATCGCCAAGCTCGATGGCGAGAACGGCCAGATCAACCATGTCCACCTCACCACCGAGGCGGGTGACCTGTCGATCCCGGCGACGCGCCTCCTGCCGTTCTTCGGCCTCACCATGAAGCTCGGTCCGGTTGCCGACTGGGGCCTCGAGCTCAACGACAACACCATCGTCGTCGATACGGAAAAGTTCGAGACGTCCGTTCCCGGCATCTTCGCCATCGGCGACATCAACTGGTACCCGGGCAAGCTCAAGCTCATCCTCTCGGGCTTCCACGAAGCCGCCCTGATGGCGCAGGCCGCCAAGGCCATCGTCTCGCCCGGCGAGCGCGTGGTGTTCCAGTACACCACCAGCTCCACCAAGCTGCAGAAGAAGCTGGGTGTGGTTTGAGGCGGCGAATTTCGTCCCGCTTGCCCCGTCACGCTGCGACGGGTAAGCACGCCCCGCTGCTGAGGAGCGCCCAATGAAGATCCACGTCACCGACCAGGCCGGCGAAACCCATGAGCTCGAGGGGCTCGAGGGGTGGCGGGTGATGGAGGTCATCCGGGACTGGGGCCTCAACATCAAGGCGGAGTGCGGTGGCGCGCTGAGCTGCGCCACCTGCCATGTCTATGTCGACCAGGACTGGTTCGGCACCGTCGGCGCCCCGGGCGACGAGGAGGAGGAGATGCTCGACAGTGTCGGCGACGTCCGCTCCAATTCGCGTCTGTCCTGCCAGATCCTGTGCAGCGACGAGCTCGACGGCCTCAAGCTCACCCTCGCTGCCAGCGCCAGCAAGGACTGAGGTGCTTCCTTAACACCTGTGAGCGACACTGGCGGGAATTCTCTCGCCGTGCCAGCAACTAGGTTATTCAGATGAGCACTGCCTGCCAGGGCTGCCGGGACGGCGAAGCGTTCCCGGTGCCGTTCACCATGGCGTTCCACCCCATTGTCGACCTCGCTGCGGGGGAAGTGTGGGGCTATGAGGCGCTGGTCCGTGGAACCGAGGGGCAGGGAGCGGGCGCGGTCCTCTCGGCAGTCAACGAGGCGAACCGCTATGTGTTCGATCAGGCCTGCCGCGTAAAGGCGATCGAGCTCGCCGGCACGAACATGCCGGCTGCTTCGAATGCCCGCCTGTCGATCAACTTCATGCCCAATGCGGTGTACGAGCCGCGCGCCTGCATCCGCGCCACGCTCGCCGCCGCTGCGCGCACGCAGTTCAACCCGCACCGGCTGATGTTCGAATTCACCGAAAACGAGCGCATGGACGATGTGGCGCACATCGCCAACATCATCGCCGAATACAAGCGCATGGGGTTCCTGACGGCGCTCGACGATTTCGGGGCCGGCTATGCCGGACTGGGCCTGCTGGCACGCTTCCAGCCGGACCTGATCAAGATCGACATGGAACTGATCCGCGGCGTCGACGCATCCCATGCCCGCCAGTCCATCGTGGCGGGCATCGTTGGCATTGCTCGACAACTCGGCGTCACCGTGCTCGCCGAAGGCGTCGAGACCGAAGCCGAACTCACCGCTCTTCGCGCGGCGGGAATCCAGTTGTTCCAGGGCTTCTATTTCGCCAAGCCGAGGCTGGAAATGTTCGAGACCCGCGACGACATGGCGGAGAAGCTGGCGGCTTGAGCCCAGACTGGCGTCACAAACTCGATGGTCATCTCCGCGGAAGCGGGGACCCGTCCTGAGATGTGGACACCACACCTGGCGGCCGCGCGGACATCTCGAGATGGGCTCCGGCTCAAGGCCGGGACATCGAGGTGCGGAGGGCCGGATGCCGCTAGGTGGCCGCGTCCTTGGCAACGCTGGTCAGCGCCGGGATGAAGTCCCGCACCGTCGGCGGAGTCTGCGTGTGGTAGGGCAGCGGCCGCACCACGCGGATGGCGGCGATGCCGACGCGCACCGTCATCAGTCCGTTGACCACGCCCTCGCCAAGCCGTGCCGACAGTTTGGCTGCCAGCCCCTGGCCCACCAATTGCTCGACCAGCCCGTCGGTCAGCACCAGCCCCCCGGTGACGGCCAGATGGCTCAGCACCGCGCCGGTCAGCCGCCAGGAACCGAAGAAGCCCGGGCGGGCGCCGTAGAGCCGAGCGATGGACCCGGCCAGCCGCACGCTTTCATAGATCACAAAGGCGACGTCGATCAGCGCCCGCGGCGACACAGCGGTGACCAGCGCCACCCGGCGCGCCGAACCGGCGGTGAGCGCCCGTGCCCGCGCATCGAGCGGCGCCAGCAGACTACGTTCGGTCAGCGCCACCACTTCGGTGCCGTCGAACAGATGAGGCAGGTGCCCCTCAGTCTCGGTTCGGGCCCGCGCCAGGTCCGGGCGGCTGCCATAGATGCCGAGCAGCGTTTCGGCCACGGCTCCTGCCGCCTTGCGGTCATTGCCGGCGATGGCTGCCGCGGCCTCGGCGCGCAGCGCATCGAGCACCCGCAGGCGACGCAATGCCAGCATCTCGCGCAGCACCAGCGCCACCACCGCCCCGACGAAGGCGCCGAGCAGCCCGAGGCCGACGAAGCCGAGCCAGGGCTGGGTGGCGAAAAGGTCGCGGATCAGCCGGTCTGCAGCCAGACCGATGCCAGCGGCAACCAGTGCGCTGCCGCTGGCCCAGGCGATGCGGCCGAACCACCCCATCTTCGTCACTGGCGGCGAGACCAGCGGCGATTCCTCGACCGGATCGAAGCTTGCCTCGACCATCTCCGCGCGGTCTGGCGCAAAGGCGCGTGGCACGCGCATCGGCTCTGCGGAGGCCGTGTCGCTGCTGCCGACCGGGCGTGCTACGGGGCGCTTCATTCCAGCCAGTCTCCGATGAGGTAGTCGAGGGCGCGGTCGAAGCGGATATGGGGCAGCACCACGTCGCCGGCGGCGTTGCGCTCAAGCCGGGACGGCGGCGCGAAACGGAGGAAATTGAGCACCACCGGCGGCTCACCCTTCAGTGCAGAATCGGGGTCGACCGGCAAGTCTCCGGGAAATAACGCGATTTCAGTCCTGCCGTCATAGCTGGCGCCGTCCAGCACCTCGCCGGCGACTGGCGTGCCGATCAGCGCCGGCAGGGTTTCCCCGCCCTCGTTGATGGTGCCCTCGGCCGTGGCGCGAATGGCGGCGACCGCCAGCGAGCGGCTCTCGGCACCGGCGAAACGGGCCCGCCGCGCCGCATCGGCGACCAGGCGGTTGAGGATCGCCTCCAGCCGGTCATGGCTGGTGTGGTGGACGTGGTCGGCCTTGGTGGCCACGAACAGGATGCGGTCGATGCTCTTGCTGAAGGGGCGCAGCAGCGGGTTGACCTCGCCCTGGCGGAAGCAGGCCATCACCGCCGTCAGTGCCGTCTCGAGGTCTGCCACGGCCGCGGGGCCGGCGTTCAGCGCCTTGAGCGTGTCCACCAGCACCACCTGGCGGTCGAGCCGGGCGAAGTGGTCGCGGAAGAAGGGCCGGATCACCCGGTCCTTGTAAGCTTCGAAGCGGTGCTCCAGCATCGCATAGAGCGTGCCGTTGCGGGCGGCCTGCTGCGGTGGCAGCGGCGCAAAGGTGAGGGCGGGGGAGCCCTCCAGGTCGCCCGGCATCAGGAACCGGCCCGGCGGCAGCGTCGACATGGCACCGAGTTCCCGGCTCTGCCGGAGGTATTCGGTGAAGGTGATGGCCAGATGCTCGGCGGCCAGGTCACTGGCCTCGGCGAGCGGGTCGACACCGCTCAGCGCTTCGAGGAACCCCGCCGCCTCGACGCCATGCCCCTGCGCCCGCTCCAGCGCCTCGCGGCTCCACTCGGCATAGCTGAGGCCGAGCAGCGGCAGGTCGAGCAGCCATTCGCCGGGATAATCCACGATGTCGAGATTGAGCGTCGCCGGCCCGCGCCAGCCGCTCAGCCACTTGCCCGACTGGTACTTCAGCACCAGCCGCAGTTGCGAAGTCCGTCGCGTGCCCTCGGGCCATTCCGGTGGCCGGCCGGTGAGCGACGCCAGATGCTGCTCATAGGCGAAGCGGGGAATGGTGGCGTCCGGGTATTCCGCCAGCCGCGCGCCGATGAACCGCCCCTCGGCAAGGGCGGCAAAGCCGGGAAGCCGCCCCATGGTGAGCAGGTTGTGCACCAGCGCGGTGATGAAGATGGTCTTGCCGGCCCGGCTGAGCCCGGTGACCCCGAGCCGTAGCGTCGGCACGAAGGCCCCCGTGGCGTTATCGGCGAGATTGGCGAGAGCTATGCCCAGCTCGTCGACGATCGTGGTCGGGGGTTGGGGCAAGCGCAGTGGTCTCCTCGGCTGGGTGGAAGGTAGGCGGTTCTGCGTCCGTTGCAAGGGCTTGGGCCTCGGCCGGCAGGCCTGTGCATTGTCGCCGAACCGTCACCGAACTGTCGCCCGCCTGTCGAAGGCCGCCAATACATCCGCTCCCAGTCCGCACCGAACATGCTGTTGAGGAGCATCGCGATGACCGACCAGTCCCCCATCTTCAAGACCTCGCAACTCGAGGCCGCCGACGCCGAACCGCGCAACCACAGCGCCAACCCCACCATGGGCGAACTGATCAGCACCCGCTTTTCACGCCGCGGGTTCCTCGCCGGTTCGCTGGCGGTGTCGGCAATCGCCGCGACCGTGAGCCCGCTGGCGCTGCTGAGCGCCCGTCCGGCCCGCGCACAGGAGGGCGGCTCCGCCTTCTCGTTCACCGAGGTGGAAGCCGGGATCGACGAGACCCACCACGTCGCGGAGGGCTATGACGCCGACATCCTGCTGCGCTGGGGCGATGCGCTGTTCCCCGATGCGCCCGAGTTCGACCCGACCGCGCAGACCGCCGCCGCCCAGGAGCGCCAGTTCGGCTACAACAACGACTATGTCGGCTATATCCCGCTCGAAGGCTCGTCCGAGCACGGCCTGCTGGTGGTCAACCACGAATACACCAACCCGCACCTGATGTTCCCCGGCCTCGTCACCCTGGTCGAGGGCCAGATGACCATGAACCCGCTCAGCAAGGAGCAGGTGGACGTCGAGATGGCCGCCCATGGCGGCACCATCGTCGAGATCCGCAAGGTCGTCGGGAAGTGGCAGGTGGTCAAGGACGGTGCCCTCAATCGCCGCATCACCGTCAACACCGAGATGGAGATCACCGGCCCGGCTGCCGGCCACGACCGGCTCAAGACCAATGCCGACCCGAGCGGCACCAGGGTGTTCGGCACGGTCAACAACTGCGCCGGCGGCGTCACCCCCTGGGGCACCTACATCATGGCCGAGGAAAACATCCACGGCTATTTCAGCGGCGAACTGCCGGCGGACCACCCGGAGTTCGCCAACTACGACCGGCTCGGCATCCCGGAAGGTTCGTATGAGTGGGCGAACTTCTATGACCGGTTCGACGTCAGTAAGGAGCCGAACGAGCCCAACCGCTTCGGCTACATCGTCGAGGTCGACGCCATGGATCCGAACTCGGTGCCCAAGAAGCGCACCGCGCTCGGCCGTTTCCAGCACGAGGGCGCCGAGTCGATCGTCAACAGGGATGGCCGGGCGGTCTTCTATCTCGGCGACGACGAGCGCTTCGACTATGTCTATAAGTTCGTCACGGCCGGCACC
>JAEZFJ010000091.1 GCA_023437755.1 Pseudomonadota bacterium | reverse complement strand
ACCCCAATCGGATGAAGAAGGCCGCAGACTAGACGGTTTCGCCCGTCTGCGGCTTGGACGGCGCAGCACGGGCGTGCAATCTCACCTCACCATGCAAGCTCCTACCGAACCGGCGCGAATCGCGCTGACCTATCGCGGCTTCCGCTTCTTCTGGCTCACCACATTGCTGGTCAGCTTCGCCGTACAGATCATGTCCGTCTCCGTAGCCTGGCAGATCTACGACGTCACCGGCAACGTCTTCCTCCTGGGCCTTGTGGGGCTCAGCCTCTTCCTCCCCTCGCTGCTGCTGATCCTGATTACCGGCCTCACGGCTGATCGTTTCAACCGCCGTGGGATCATGGCGGTGTGCCTCACTGTGGAGCTGCTGTGCGCCCTGGGGTTCCTCGTTTTCGTAAATGCCCAGGCCCACGAGGTCTGGCCGATTTTCGGTATTCTGGTGGTGCTCGGTACGGCACGGGCTTTCTGGGGTCCGGCAGCGCAGTCGCTGGCGCCGAACCTGGTGCCGCCGGAAGCGCTCTCCAACGCCATCACCACCAACGCTACCGCATGGCAAATGGCGGCCATCCTCGGCCCAGCCGTCGGCGGACTGCTCTACGGCATCGTACCCATGGTTGCCTTCGGGACCAGTGCCACGCTGCTCGCCTCTGCCGTAGTCACCGTATTGCTGATTCCCAAGCCGCATCAGCCGCGGGGAAGGCGCGCCACCAGCCTAGAGACCATTTTCGGTGGATTCCGGTACATCCTCTCAAACAAGGTGGTGTTGGGCGCTATCTCGCTCGATATGTTCGCGGTGCTGATGGGGGGCGCGGTGGCGCTGCTGCCGGTCTATGCCAAGGACATCCTGCAGGCAGGCCCGCAGGAGCTCGGGCTTCTGCGTGCTGCGCCGGGCGTGGGCGCGATCGCCATGGCACTGTTCCTCACCCGCTTCCCGATCCGCAATCACGCCGGCAAGCTGCTGTTCCTGTTCGTGGGCCTGTTCGGCGCCTTCACTGCGCTGTTCGGCTTCTCCACGACAGTTTGGGTCTCCGTGCCCGCGCTGGCACTGGTCGGCGCGTCGGACATGGTCAGCGTCACCATCCGCGAAACCATCATGCAGTTGTGGACGCCCGAGGAGGTCCGCGGGCGGGTCAACGCTGTCAATTCGGTGTTCATCGGCGCGTCAAACGAGCTCGGAGAATTCCGTGCAGGTACGGTCGCCCACTTTATCGGTCCGGTGCCGGCAGTTGTCATAGGCGGCCTCGGTGCCGTCGCGGTGGCAGTAGTCTGGAGCCAGATTTTCCCCCAGCTACGCGAACAGCGTACGCTCGACAAGCGAATGACCTGACGTTCGGTTGGTTTGCTTGACTCCTTGCGGTCCCGCCTATAAGACGCGCCCACCTATTCCGGCCCAGCGGGCCCTTTAGGCGCACCCGGGATTCTCTTTGGGAGTCTGTCGGCCCTTCGCAAGGAGGGCAGAGGAGGGCGCGATCCATTCATTCGATACGAAGGATACGCGATGTCGAAGCGCATTTCTGCCAAGTACAAGATTGACCGCCGTTTTGGCGAAAACATCTGGGGCCGCCCGAAGTCCCCGCTTAATGCTCGTGCCTATGGCCCGGGCCAGCACGGTCAGCGCCGCAAGGGCAAGCTCTCGGACTACGGTCTGCAGCTGCGCGCCAAGCAGAAGCTGAAGGGCTACTACGCCTCCATCACCGAAAAGAGCTTCCGCAAGCTCTACGACGAAGCCAACCGTCGCAAGGGCGACACCGGCGAGAACCTGATCGGTCTGCTCGAGTCGCGCCTTGACGCGATCGTGTACCGCGCAAAGTTCGTTGCGACCCCGTTCGCCGCCCGCCAGTTCGTGTCCCATGGTCACATCATGGTCAACGGCAAGCGCGTCAAAATCCCGTCCTACCAGGTCAAGATCGGCGACAAGATCGAAGTCCGCGAGCGCTCCAAGCAGCTTACGGTTCTGCTCGAGGCCGTTCAGCTCGCCGAGCGCGACGTGCCGGACTACATCGAAGTCGACCACAACAAGATGACCGCCACCTACAGCCGTGTTCCCGCCCTGTCGGACGTGCCCTACCCGGTGCAGATGGAACCAAACCTGGTCGTCGAATTCTACTCGCGCTAAAGCGCAGTAGCGATCCATCGATACGAAAGGGCCGCTCGAAAGAGCGGCCCTTTTCCTTGCTAGGCAGACATTAACGCCCGATCGGCTAGCATCCGGCGGCGTATACGCGGAGGCTCGCAATGGACACCTTGGGCACCCAGAGGTCTGTCGAAGTGGATCGTCCGCCGCTGCTTATCTCGATCGAAGTGGCAAAGAGCCTGCGGCAGGTGCTCGCTACCATTCGCAGCCGTCTTGGCATGGATGTGGCGTTTGTTTCCGAGTTCCTGGGCTCAAATCGCATCTTTCACGCGGTTGACAGCCTGGCGCCGGTGCCTGGTCTTGCTGCTGGTGCCATGCTGCCGATGGCGGCGGGCTACTGTCGTGACGTTGTGGCTGGCATTCTGCCCCAGCTGATCCCGGATACAAGCAAGGTCCCGCTGGCCCAGGAGATCGAGGAAACTCAGACCATCCCGATCGGGGCGCATCTCAGCGTCCCCATCGAGACGGCGGATGGACGCATCTTCGGCACCTTCTGCTGCTTCAGTCATCGCGCCATGCCTGAACTTGGGGTTGCCGATCTCCAGCTCGTTCAGACCTTTAGCAGTCTGGTGGCGGTGCAGCTTTCCGAGGAGGTGCGCCGGATCTGTCTTCAGGCCAGCCGCGCCGCCGCGGAGCAGGCGCTTACGGCGGACGGCCGCCCGCTGACGTTGGCGGAGTTGCTCAAGGCAACTCCGCAACCGGACCAGATCAGGTCGCCGGGGCAGCGTCGCTGACGCTCGCCTTGATCGGTTCCTGATCCTTGGGGATGTAGCTCTCGAACTTCCGCAGGCGCATGACCACCGACTGTAGCTCGACGATTACGGTCCATGCACGGGCGAAGAACTGGAATGAGCCGAACACCTGCCCGAAGGCGATCTGGATCTGCTGGTAGAGCCCCATTGTCAGAGTACCGGCGAGGATCGACGGAGCCATTACCAGCAGCGGCACATAGCCCACCATGTTGGTGTAGCCGTACCGGGCGAGGTTGAAGTAGGTGTAATGGAAATACAGGCGGAAGTAGTTCTGCTGCACGCCGGCGAAGAGTTCCCGTACCGTAGGTGGCTGGGCCCGCTCCTCGTAATCTTCCCCGAGCACCAGCTCCTTGCGGTAAGCTGCTTCCACGCGCTGGTTGGCGAAGTTTAGACCGGGCAGCCGAATACCGACCACGGCCAGCAGTGCAGTACCCGCAGCCGCGCCCACCAGCGCTACCCACACCAGACCACCCGGCGTGGCGCCGAAGATCGGCAGTTCGCTGATGTTGGACGAGAGGGTCCACAGCAGCGGCAGGAACACCACCAGGGTGATAAGCGACTCGAAGAAGGCGGTGCCGAGGTCTTCCATGATGGCGGCAAAGCGCATGGTGTCTTCCTGCACGCGCTGGGCCGCGCCCTCCACAGTGCGGATCTGCGGCCAGTACTCCATGTAGTAGAAGTTCATCGCCTTGCGCCAACGGAACACATAGTGCGACGTGTAGAAGGCGAGCGCCACCGACACGAGAATGCTCGGAATGGTGACGAGCACGATGGTCCAGGTCAGGCCGTAGAGTTGCCCGGCGGTTACCGAGCCCGGCTGCGTCAATGCCAACTGGATGGTGTTGAAGAACGAGCCGGACCACTCGTTGACGAACGCAGCTACCTGCACCTGGAAATAGATGATCAGCAGGATCACGGCGGAGGAGACCACTGACCACCAATACCACTCGTTGCGCTTGTAGAAGTACCAGAAGACGCAGAACACCAGCGCCACCATCAGCACATACTGGTAGAGCCAGACCCGCTCGGCGGTCAGGAAGTTGAGCTCGGCCCCTGCTGCCGCGGCTGCGGTTGGATTGGGGGCAGCCGCAGCAGACTCAGGCTCGGTGGCCGGTGGCGCCTCACTCTCCGTCTCCGCAGGTGCGTTGGGGTTGGTCAGTGCTGCTCCGGCAGCCGGGTCGGCGACCGCTGCCTCCTCGGCGGTGGTCGGCTGGTCCTGGATGATCTCGGTGGCGGCAGCAGGATGCGTGAACCGGTCAATACTGACGACGGAGCGGATCGGCTCGCCTATGGCGAACCAGATCAGCACCGACGTCAGAAGCCACAGGGCTGCGGAGGAGAAGAACAGCTTGGGAGCAGGAAAAAACGAGCGAAACACCGCGAGACTCCAGGGTGCCGGGAAGTGCTTCATCTAGCCGTCACAATCGGGCGTCCGCAAGGAAGAGAAATTAAGTTTCGGTAAGGTGTCTCGCGCCTTTCCCTCCTGCCGCATGGGGGATACAGAAAAGCCGTTCCACCAAGCGGGAGATCGCCATGAGCGAGATCATGGAAGCTATGCCGGCCGCAGAAGATACCGATGCCGGCGCGCACCCGATCTTTGCCGGCGCTCCGCGGTCAGTCGAATTCAACAAGCTCCGCAAACGCCTGATCCGCAATGCGCGTGAGGCGCTCGACAAATTCGGCATGGTGCGACCCGGCGAGCGCTGGCTTGTCGCCCTCTCGGGTGGCAAGGACAGCTATGGCCTTTTGGCCCTGTTGCTCGATCTCAAGTGGCGAGGTCTCCTGCCCGTCGACTTGCTCGCCTGCAACCTCGACCAGGGCCAGCCCAACTTCCCCAAGCACATCCTGCCGGACTACCTCACCCAGATTGGCGTCGAACACCGCATCGAGTACCAGGACACCTATTCCATCGTCACAGACAAGCTGCCGGCGGGCGCCACCTATTGCTCGCTCTGCTCGCGCCTGCGCCGCGGCAACCTCTACCGCATTGCGCGGGAGGAGGGGTGATCGGCGCTGGTGCTCGGCCATCATCGCGACGACAGCCTCGAAACCTTCTTCATGAACCTCTTTCA
>JAEZFJ010000070.1 GCA_023437755.1 Pseudomonadota bacterium | reverse complement strand
GTATAGCCCTGATCAGCGATCAGCCAGACATCCGGGGCAAAGCCCGCCTCGCGCTCGATGGCGAGGGGTTCGGACGTCAGGTAGCCCTGCTGAATGGCTTCTTCGTCGGCCAGGAACGAAGCGGGATTGAACTGGTACGGCTCGTACTTCTCATCGACGAACTCCGGCCATTGTGACTTCATCCAGGTGAAGTACGAGGAGAAACCGTCGGCTCCCAGAATGTACCTGGACGCCCCGGCAAGCTCCTGAAAGCTCTCGAACTGCCCGGGATGGGACATCAGTATCTGCGGATCCTTCTGGAAGATCGCCGCCAGGGTGATGGTCGGAATGCCTTCCTTGACAGCGTTGATCGCGCCGGTTGCGCCGCCCATGTAGAACTGCACCTGGCCGGACACGAGCAGTGGCCTGCCGGGCGATTGCGGACCGCCCTGCATGATCGTCACGTCGAGCCCGTACTCGGCATAGGTACCGTCGGCGACGGCCTGGTAGTAGCCACCGTGCTCTGCCTGAGCGAGCCAGTTGCTGGCGAAGGTCACCTTGTCCTGGGCGATCGCACCCGCTGCAGCCAGGCTGCCGGCGATCAGGACGGTCGTGAATGCAGTCACGTCTCTCATGCTTGCGTTCCCCTGACGTTGGCCGTCGGTTCTGTGCGGCGCAATCGTCGGGTAACCGTGAAGCGACATGTTCGAGATGTGAAGCCAAAAAATAGGCACGTTGAGGGAATGCCTGCTATGCGTGCAAAAAGGGTTGGTCGATGCACCCACTTGCCGCTAGCATTCGCGGCAAAATGGCCAGCCCTCTCACACCCACCAGTATCCACCCACCGTTCGCCAGCTACAGCCACGGCGTGGTTGTTCCGGCCGGACAGAAGCTGATCTTCTGCTCCGGCCAGCTCGGCATTGCCCCCAATGGGCGAGTTCCGGCGACCTGCGCCGAACAGGCCCAGCTCTGCTTCGACAACATTGCCGCGATCCTCGCCGAGGCAGGGCTTGGCCTCGCCGACATCGTACGCATCAACGCTTATGTGACCGCGCGCGAGCATCTGGCAGCCTACATGGAGGTGCGGAACGCCTTGTTTGCTGCCCCCTACCCCGCATCGACGCTGATGATCGTCTCGGGCCTCGCCCGGCCGGAGTTCCTGGTCGAAATCGAAGCAATCGCGGCAGGACCGGGCGGAGAGGCGAACCCATGAAGCGCAAGATCTGGTGGACCGACTTTACGGCTGGGGATTTCAATAGCATCGACGCTACGAAGACGATTGCCATCCTGCCGATCGCTGCTGTGGAGCAGCACGGCCCCCACCTTCCAGTGGGAACAGACACCATCATCAACACGGCCATGATGGAGTTGCTGGCGGAGCGTGCGCCGGCGGAACTCGACATCCGCATCCTGCCCGTGCAGGCGATCGGCAAATCGAACGAGCACATCTGGGCGAAGGGCACCATCACCCATACCGCGACCAACCTGATCGACGCCTGGACGCAGATCGGCCTCGAAGTGGCGCGAGCCGGCGTGCGGAAGCTGGTGTTCGTGAACTCCCATGGCGGGAATGAAGAGGTGATGGGGATCGTCGCCCGCGAGCTCAGAGTGAGGGCCGAGATGCTGGCGGTGAAAAGCGGCTGGCGCTTTACCCCGCCGGATGTGCTGACCGATCTTGAACGGCGCCACGGCATTCATGGAGGCGACGCCGAAACCTCGCTCATCCTCCATTTCACGCCGCATCTGGTCGATATGGCGCGTGCGGAGAACTTCTCATCCATCGCCGCACGCGACGAACAGCACTTCAAATACCTGCGACCGACCGGCGCGTTCGGCCACGTCTATGCCTGGATCGCTTCGGACATCAATCCGTCTGGAGCCGTGGGCGACGCTGCCTCTGCCACTGCCGAGAAGGGCAGGATCATCGCCGAGGCCAATGTGGCTGGCATGCTCGAGGTGCTGGAGGAAGTGCAGCGCATGCCGCTACCCGCTCCGGCTACCGGAGGCTCAGCGCCTCGCCGATAGCGGGCTCTGGAGGTAGGCAACCACAAGCCGCGCGAGCGCCAGCAGCGACTTCTCGTGAGTTCGTTCCCAGCCGTGGGAGCTATCGAGCGAAAAACAGGCCAGCCCGACACGAAGATCCCAACCCGCTTCCACCGCCGCGGCGCTGTCCGAGCGGTAGTGCCGGAAGGTGTCGCGGACGTGCGGGATGTCGTGCTCCTGGCACAGCGACAGCAGGTGGCGGGTCACGGCGGCATCGAAGGGGCCCTGGCGGTCACGCATGGCGATAGTGGCCGCATCATCGCCCGAGGCCTGGTTGGGTGCGGTAACGGCATTGTCGATCGCGACCAACTCCTCCACGTCGGGGCCGAAGCCATGCGTACCGCCAATGCCGATCTCCTCGGCGATGGTGAACATCACCTGAACCGGCACTGCCGGGGTATGGCCACTCTCCGTGATGGACTTCAGCGCGGCCAGCAAGACCGCACAGCCAGCCTTGTCGTCGAGGTGGCGGGAAACCACGAAGCCGCCCACCCGCTCCGGTTGAGCGTCGATCGCCACCATGTCACCGACATTGAAGCCTGCTGCCACGAGGTCGTCGCGATTGCGCAACTCGGCATCGATGCGGACTTCGAGGTTGTCCCAGTCGGCGGGCTGGGTGTCGACATCGGTGTTGAAGCGATGGCCCGAAGCCTTGAGCGGCAGGATGGTGCCGCGGTGGGTGCCGACGTCGGAGAAGATGGTGACGCGCG
>JAEZFJ010000050.1 GCA_023437755.1 Pseudomonadota bacterium | reverse complement strand
TGCCCCGCCACGGCTCATAGACCCAACCGGCGGTTCCGGTGCGAATCTGGCCTGGCATGTGCGCGCTCTTCCCGATGGTGGTTCCGGCTAGAACTTGTAGTTCACTCCGGCGCGAATGACACTGAAGTTCTGCGTCACGTCGAAGCTGCCGGCTGCCCCGAGATTGTAGGGCTGGGTGCCCAGGTTGACGTACATGTATTCGGCCTTGATGGAGATGTTCTCGGTGGCCTTGGCCTCGAGGCCGGCGCCGAGCGCCCAGCCATAGTGGGTGTTGGACTGCGAGGTCACGACGTTGGTCGGATCGGTGACGCTGGCGGTGCCGCGGCCATAGGCGAAGCCACCCGTGACGAAGGGCATGACAGAACCGAAGGTCATGCCGCCCCGGGCCCGCACGGTGCCGAAGAAGTCGGTGGAGGCCTTCAAGGTGTTGCCGCCGGCAATGGGTTCGGAATAGCCGATGGCGGAGTATTGCAGGTCGGTCTCGGCGCCGATGATGAAGCCGCCCATGTCGACGTTGTAGCCGGCGGTGGCGCCGACGGTGAAGCCGCCGGCATTGGTGTCGGTCTGCGGTCCGCCGCCGGTTGCCTGGCGGGTGAAGGAGCCGAAACCGTAGCCACCGGCAACACCGGCGTAGAAGCCGGACCAGCTCGTGGCCGGGCTGGGCGAGTACATTGGGCTGGCGCCGCTGTTCCAGCCGAGATCGGCAGCAGTGGCGGCGGAGGTCAGCAGGGTGGTGGCGGTCAGAAGCAGGACGACACGCTTCATCTCGGTCCTCGTTGGTCAGTGGTCTTTGCCGCAAATTGCGACGGACACATTAACGGGCTGGTAAGGAACAAGGTTAACGCGCGCACTTGCCGCCGTTGTGAACAGGCGGTGCCGGCACGGCGATGTGGGAAGGTGGTGCCCCCCGTCAGACTCGAACTGACATGCCTCGCGGCGGAGGATTTTGAGTCCTCTGCGTCTACCATTCCGCCAGAGGGGCACGAGGGCGTGTCTAGTCGAATTCCGCGCGTTGCGGAAGCGGGAATCGCAGCGCCGGCGAGCAGTTGACGGCGCAATTGCGCAGGTCTAGAGGGTGCCGCGATCTCTCCAGCCCGCCCCGTGCCCGTCCAGCCAGCCTTCCCGCCCGGAAAGTGAATTGGTCCCGCAGCCGCCCGACCCTGTGGCGTTGCTGCCTTCCGAGGCTCGAGGCAACCGGACCAGAACTGGAGTCTACCGCATGACCGGTACCGAACGTCCGCTGTGGCAGCGGTTCAGCATCTTCCTTGTGCCGCTGATGGCGTCCAACATCCTGCAGGCGCTGTCGGGCACCATCAACTCGATCTTCATCGGCCAGATGATCGGGGTGGAGGCGCTGGCGGCGACTGCGACCTTCTTTCCGATCATGTTCTTCCTGATGAGCTTCGTGATCGGGCTGAGCGCCGGCGCCACCATACTGATCGGACAGGCCTGGGGCGCTGGCAACATTCAGCGCGTCAAGGAAGTAGCCGGCACCACGCTGACTGCCACCATGGCCCTGGGCGTCGTGGTCGCCGTGATCGGCGGGTTGTGGACCGACGAGATCATGGCGCTGCTCGGAACGCCGGAGAATATCCGCAACATGGCCGTGGGCTATGGACGGATCATCCTGATCGGCATGCCGGGCTTCTTCATCTTCCTGGTGGTTACCTCGGTGCTGCGCGGTGTCGGCGACACAGTCACGCCGTTGTGGTCGCTGATCCTGTCGCTGGCCGTCGGCGCTGTTCTCACACCCGCCCTGATCCAGGGGTGGCTCGGCCTGCCGCAGCTCGGCGTCAACTCCGCGGCCTGGGCGTTCATCGCCGGGTTCCTGTCGGTGCTGGTGTTCCTGTTCGTCTATATGCGGGCCCGCAAGATGCCGCTGGCGCCGGACCTGGCGCTGCTCAGGGCGCTGAAGCCGGACTGGAAGCTGCTCGGCCTGATCCTGAAGCTCGGCATTCCCGCGGGACTGCAGATGGTGGTCTCCTCGATCGCCGGCATTGTGGTCATCGGGCTCGTCAACCGCTTCGGTTCGCAGGCGACCGCTGCCTATGGCGCGCTCGGGCAGGTGATGAGCTATGTGCAGTTCCCGGCCATGTCGATCGGTATCGCCACCTCGATCCTGGGGGCGCAGGCGATCGGCGCGCGCCGCATCGATGAGCTCGGCGCCATCACCCGTACGGCTCTGGTGCTGAACCTGATCATTACCGGGGGCCTCGTGGTGCTGGCCTACCTGTTCAGCGAGAACCTGGTGCGCCTGTTCATCACCGACCCGGAGGTCATCGCGCTGACCGAGAACCTGCTCTACGTGGTCTTGTGGAGCATCGTGTGCTTCGGCTGGGGCGTTGCGTTTTCGGGCATGATGCGCGCCAGCGGCATGGTCTATGCGCCGATGGTGCTGGCACTGGCCTGCATCCTGCTGATCGAGATCCCCGGCGCCGTCTGGCTGAGCGGGACCAGCCTCGGCCTGACCGGCATCTGGATCGCCTATGCGGCGAGCTTCACCGCGATGCTGATCCTGCAGGGGGCGTGGTACCAGTTCGTCTGGAAGCGGAAGCCGGTCGTGGCGCTGGTGTAGCAGGAGAATCTCCAGGCAAGCGCAGATACCCTCCGGGTGTTCGCCCGTCGGTTTGGATGGAAGCGGAGCCCCGAGGCGGGTGCCGCCTCTGAGTTTTTATTTAGTGAGACGTCACCGCCTCGGGGCGCCGGGATTTTAGAACGGGGCGCGACGACTCCATCCCGGACAGGGGGTGCAG